>DASTWV010000001.1 GCA_035765775.1 Actinomycetota bacterium
GTGGAACAACCGCAGGATCCACGGCGCGAACGGAGGCGTGCCACCGGCAGAGTTCGAAGCCGAGTACTACCGTCGTAGCAGCCACAGCGGCGAGGCCCTAGATCCAATCCCGTGAGTGTCTACCGAACCCAGGGCGCTTCAGCGGTGTCCAGCGCCCAGCCGGGGGGCAGCTCCGGTGCCTGGACCGCCAGGTTCGCCTACACCCCGGCCGGCTTCCTGTCGACCGCCCAGGGGCCGACCGATGCCGCCCCGGTGGCCTACCTACCCGACGACGCCGGCAACGACCGCTCGACGCCGTCGTCGACCCTGAGCTACTCGGGCAACCGGCTGACGCAGACCGTGAGTGTCCCCACCGGGACGGTGACGACCTACGGCTACGACCACCTGGGCGAGCAGACCACCCAGACCACGGGCTCGTCGGTGACCACCACGGCCTACGACGCCGCCGGGCACCCCCAGAAGGTGACCTCGCCCGACGGCTCCTGGGTGGCCTACGCCTACGACATCGCCGGGCGGCTCGTCTCCCGCCAGGACTCCTCCAGCCCCGCCGAGCTCGACTTCTACGGCGGGTCCGGCTCCCAGCTGGTGGAGGCCACCGGCGTCTCGGGCACCGCCACCGCCGCCTACCTGCTCGACTCCTCGGGCAGCCCGGTCGCCCAGCAGACCACCGCCAACGGGCCGGGGACCTGGTCCAGCTTCGTCACCGATCCCCACGACAACGACGCCGCCCTGGTGGACACCTCCGGCCATGTGGTGGCGGCCTACGCCTACGACGTGCTCGGCAACCTCGTCTCCCAGACCGCCGCCTCGGGCAGCTCGTCGACGTGGGCTTCCCGGCTCAAGTTCCAGATGGCGCCTGAGGACCCCAAGCTCGGGGTGTACACCCTGGGGCCCCGCCTGCTCGACCCCCGGGTCGGACGTTTCACCTCGGCCGACAACTGGGTGGCCTCGGAAGGCGACCTGGCCCTGCAGGCCGACCCGCTCACCGGCAACCGGTACCTGTACGCCGGGGCGAACCCGGCCGGGATGATCGACAACGGCTACTGCTGGTGGCTGCCCCACAGTGGCAAAAAGGGCTGCCCCGGTGGTAAAGCCGCTCGAGCAGTGGAGTCAGTCGTCGCTGTACTAACACATCCGGTTGCCGCACAGCACGAACTCAGCACGATGGACCGCTGCGGAATGTTCAACTACACCCCAAGCAACTGTTCCGCAACGCCTGCAGATAAAGTAATTTATTCGACGATTGAACCAGGAGCAGATAGTCTTGCACCTCTTGCGCTTGCGCCACTCACTCCAGCCAGCGACCTTGAGGAGGGATTTGGCGCGGCTGCTGCAATTGATGGCGCGGAGTCTTCAGCGGGGGCATCCAGCACGGCGGATCTGCTGTCCCAACTCGCGACGAAGGCTGAGTCAACCGTGGGCCGAGGAAGCGGATCCGTCTACGGAACATTGGTTCATACAGCCTTCCGAAATGAAATTGAGGCGCTTGGGGACTCAAATCTAACCAGCGAGGTTTCCTACCTTCGCGGCAAGGTCGTTCCTTGGGGTACCCCAGGCAGCGTACGGCTCGATGTGGTAGAAGGCGACGTGCTTCGGCCTACCGAGATCTACGATCTGAAGACGGGGAGCGCAAAGCTTACTGCGGCACGTGTCGCCCAGGTCCGAGCTAATCTCCCTTCTCTATCACAAAGTGTTCCGATCACGGAAATCCGGCCATGAAGACTACCGAATGGAAGCGGCTCACGACGCCTCTATTAATACCGAAATACTCTTGGGCATTTAAGCAAAATCTCTGCTACAGGGTGCCGGTAGCTACTGTTCTTCTTGGGGTGTTGGCGGAAGGATCCAGTTTTGATAAAGGGGTGTATATTTGGCAGGTGACTATGCCGTTATTCGTACCCGCAGATTTCCTTTATCTATCTTGGTCGGAGCGCGTTGGGGGTGGCGCCCGCAAATACCGATTGGAGGACCCGGAGTCCCTGACTTCGGCAGTTAAGACGGCAATGGAGGTCGGCGATGAAGCGACCGCCCTCACAAGGATCGTCAACCGCGGAATGAAGCTCCTCCCCGCCCCGGAGACTGACGAAGTACTTGCTTACGCGCTTACACTTTTGGGACGGAAAGCAGAAGCGAATGAAATTCTTGAACGCGCGATTGGCAGGGCTGGGGTCGGGGGCGAAGACCAACTCATGAAGCGCCTTATCGAGTTCAGCGGACTTCTCCGCTCTCAGGGGCAGGAGGCGGCGATCCAACTACTGCATCAGTGGGCTAGATTGACGAAGAATTCTCTCAAATTAGAGACTCAATAAGCGTGCGGAGTCTCGGCCGATAATCACGGGCAAGCGGCCCTGCAGGCTGCCCAAGCGCCGCGGCGACCGGGCGTGAATGAGGATGGACACGCGCGCACCGGAGAATGCCCGTTCGTAGCGTGCCAACCGACTTCGACGTTTACGTGATCATCGACAACATCTCCATCACAAGACGCCGACCATCCACCGCTGGCTGGTGGCCCCCCCGACTCCACCTGCATTTCACCCCACATGGTTGCGCATACGAGATCCTGGAGAACGTCGCTCAATATTGTGAGCGTATCTCTGGCTCGGGACACTCGTGCCCCTCGGACTACAGCCCGCGCACGACCTCCGCCAGGCGGTCGATGTCCGACTCCCGGTTCCACCACCCGCAGGATGCCCGCAGCGAGCCGTTCGGCACCGCCCGCAGGGTCACGCCCCGCTCCTGGCAGCGCTCGACCGCCTCGTTGGAGTCCCCCGGCACCCGGAACGCCACCAGGCGGGACTGGCCGGGCGCGGTCAGCACCTCCACCCCCGCCGCCAGCAACGCATCCCGGCAGTAGGCGGTCATGGCGGCCCCCCGTTCGGCGGCGTCCGCCGGGCGGTCCTCCAGCGCCGCCAGCAGGCCGGCGATCAGGGATGCCGGGTGGAACAGCAACTCCAGGCTGGCGGCCTCGTCGGGATCCACATGGGACTGCTCGCCCTGCACCACGCGCCTCGGCCGCAGGCTGCGGGGATCGGCGACGTACAGCGCCCCGGTGAGCTCCGGCCCGCAGAGCCATTTCTGCCCCGACACCGTGTAGTAGTCGGCTTGGGTGGCATCCACGTCGATGGCCCCCACCGACTGGGCGCCGTCCACCAGCATCGGGAGGCCGGTGCGGGCCTTGATGCCGGCGATCGGCAGCACCTGGCCGTTCAGCCACAGCACGTGGGAGAGGGCGATGAGGCGGGTGCGGTCGGTCACCAGGGCGGCCACGGCGTCGATGACCTCGGCGTCGGTCCTGCCCAGGACCTCGGCCTCCTTGATGACCGCTCCCGTCGCCGGGAGGGTCCAGGTCAGGGCGGGGTGCTCGGCGTCGGAGGTGATGACCTCGTCGCCGGGGCCGAGGCCGAAGCCGCCCAGCACGATCGAGCAGCCCTCGGTGGTCGAGGCGGTGATCGCCAGCTTCGTGGGCGGGACGCCGATCAGCGTGGCGAGGCGCTCCCGCAGGCTCTGGCGGGCGTCGATGCGGGCCTGCCAGGTGCCGTGGCCGCCCCGGCCGTCCTCCAGGGAGCGGCGTTCGGCCTCCGCCATGGCTTCGTGGGTGTGCGAGGACAGGGGGCCGACGGCCCCGGCGTTGAGGTAGGCGATGCGGTCCAGGACCGGGAAGTGCGCGTCAGCCACCCCCGCAGTCTAGGCGGACCCTGCCCTCCAGGCCTCCTCCAGCTCGTGGACGTGGGGGACGTGCTCCTCGTAGTGGGCGCCCACCCAGCCGGCGATGTCCTCTGCCCCCGTGTCGAGCGGCTCCTCGGCCGTCCCGTAGAACACCGGCCGCTTGGCGTCCCAGGCCTCGCCATGCAGGGCACCGAGCTCGGCCATGAACGCCGTGTGCTCAGCGTCGAGCTCGGCGAGGGCTGCGGCGCAACCGGCCGCCGCCAGCGGCGCCTTGCTGCGCTCGGCCACGGTGTCCCAGAACCCCGCCGGGTCCTCGGGGCGGACCTCCGAGCCGCTGCTGGCCACCAGGGCGCCGAGCACGATGCGGTAGTGCTGCACCACGCCCACGTTGTGGGCGATCAGGCCCCCGAGGCTGTAGTCGTCCTCCGGCTTCCGGAAGGCCAGGGCCTCGCCCGGGACTGCCGAGATGGCTGCCACGAACGAGGCCTTGGCGCTGTCCAGCGCCGCCAGAGCGGCGTCCCGGCTCACGGAAGGGGCTTCCCCGAGTACGAGCCGTAGTTGACGTCGATCCACTCGGGCGGACCCTCCAAGAGCTTCACCATCTCCTGGTACTCGGCATCCTGGTCGGGGGACTGGGCGTTGGCCACGTAGCTCTCCTTGTCCCGGAAGTGCACAACGAGCACCACCCGGTTGGGATCAGCCTCTTCCCAGGCGATCTCGCTCGAGTGGTACCCGTCCGGCGACCCGCGCCGCTCCTCCCACTCCGCCATGGTCCGCTCGAAGGCCTCCCGGGCATCGGCCTTCACCCGCGCGCGCATGATGGTCCCGTACATGCCGCCCCCTTTCGCTGCGTCCTTCCTGCCCAAAACCGCCAGCACAAAGGCTACGCCCTTCAGTCCCCACTGTGCTAGGTGGCGTTACAAGTCGTGCGCGCGAAGCCTGTCCACAAAAGGGCGCAGTTGCCCTGCCACCTCGTCCGGGCCCGGCATCGCGGCGATCTCTTGGGCCACCCGGCCCGCAGCCTCCCGGGCCGGTGAGGCTCCCAGCAGCGCGCGGGTCCGGTCCCGGATGGCATCGGAGGTGACCTCGGAGGGGAGGAGGCGCTCGGCCACCCGGGCGGCGGCGCAGAGCTCGGCGTTGACGAACTGGTCGGCACCCTGGGGGATCATCAGGGTGGGCAGGCCCTGGGCGAGGGTGGCGAACAGGGTCCCCGACCCGCCGTGGCTGATCACCAGGGCGCAGTGCGGCAGCAGCTGGCTCTGGGGGATGTAGCGCTCGGCCCGTGCGTTGGGCGGGAGCGGCCCGAGGGCGGCGGGATCGTTGGCCTGGCCGACGGTGACGATGACGTTGACCGCCTCGCCGGCCAGAGCCTCGAGGACGGCGGTGAAGATGCCGCGGTTCTGGTTGACCACTGTGCCGAGGGTGACGTAGACCGTGGGCCGGTCGGGCAGCGTTGCGACCCAGTCCGGGAGGACGGCATCCCCCCAGGCGTCGATCGGCACCGGGCGCAGGGAGAGCACCTCCGGCGGATCCGGCAGGGCGGAGGCGCCGAGCGCCGGCGGGCAGATGGCGATGGTCGGGACCTCATATGCACCGGCGAAGCGGGCGTAGTCCTGGCCGTAGCGGCGGCGGAGGGGGCTGATGGCGTCGGCGGCCAGCGCCATCGCCTCCTCGGGGACCGGCGGGCCCAGGAGGTGGTGCACTGCAGGGACTCCGGCGACCGCCGCCGCCAGTGGGCCGGCGAAGGCGAAGCTCTCGAAGATCAGGAGATCGGTGCCGGCAGCCGCCGCCACCAGGCCATCGACCATGAACTGCGCGCCGACTTCGGCGAAGAGCCGGGGGACGAAGTAGGGCAGGATCCGGTCGATGGGCAGGCCGTCGCCCAGCTGGCCGCCCCCCCGGCGGCCGATCTCGGCAAACCACTCGGCATACGGCGGTCCGAGCGCACAGCTGCGCAGGCCCGCCGCCTCGATCGAGGTGGCGACGTCGGGACCGCTGGCGATCGTCACCTCGTCGCCCGCCGCCGCCAGGGCACGGGCGAGGGGCAGCAAGGGGTGGAGGTGCCCGTAGGCCGGGACGCAGGCAAAGAGCACACGCATAGCCCGAAGGCTACGCCGGTGCGGGATCGGGGCGCTGACGCCGGACCGCGGATGCCAGGCCGGCACGGTAGCGTGGGGCGTGGGCATGGCGGGCAGTGCGGGCATGGGTGGGCAGGAGCGAGGCGGGCGCTGCGGGCGGGCACTGCTCGCCGCCGGCGTGGTGGTGGCATTGGTCGCCACCGGCTGCACGCGGAGCCGGATCTCCTCGGACGCCACCGTCACCGTCTCCGGGTCGGTGGTGGACGCCTCGGGGTCGCCGGTGCCCGGGGCGAAGGTGGCCCTGGTCAAGGAGGCGGACCTCGGCGAGGTGCTGGGCGGCCTGACACTGGCGCTCAGCAAGCTCGGGCTGTCCTGCTTCGTTGCCCACCAGCCGTCGTTCTGCGCCCGGGCGCGCCGGGCCACCACCGACAGCTCGGGGTCGTTCGCCTACACCCTGAGCGGGGCGGACACCCAGGGGTCGGTCGGCAACGCCGACACGCTGGACGTCACCGCCGTCGGCCCGGGCGGAGCCGCGGCAGGCGGCACGACCGTGGCGTTCACTGTGCAGACCGCCACCCTGGCCCTGCCGGCACTGCGCCTGTGGGGGGCCACGCCCGGCGTAGCAACCGGCGGGGGCCCCCAGCCGTCGTACCGGGTCACGTGGCCGGACTTGCCTTCATCCATCGGGGGGAGCGCCTCGTACGGCGTGCGGTTTGTGGATGGGGCGGCAGGCGCCTCGGGCGACGACTGGGCGGTGAGGGGCGCCCGATCGGGGACCACCGTCGACGGCCGGGTGCTGGAGGACCGCAGCGGGAACGTCGAGGTGGATGCCGCGACCTCGGCCGCCGGCCCCCACACGACCTTCCGGTTCACGTACCGGTCGGCCACGGTCGCGTTCCACGGGCCGGGGGCGCCGCCCTCCCGGGGGGCGGGGTGCCTGGTGCAGCCGGGCGGAGGGGCGCCGGTGGCTCTGCATCCCTGCCCGCTCACCGATGGGAACCTCTCCACGGGCGGCGCCTTGGCCCCGAGCCCGTGCGCCGGGTGCACACCGGCCGGTACCACGGCGGCGATCATCGACCTGGGGACCCCACGGCCCCTGGGCCTGGTCGTGGTCCGGGGAGCCACCACCGGGGTGGCCATCGAGGGGTCGAACGACCTGTCGAGCTGGTCGATGTTGGGCTCGCTGGACGCCGACCTGGGCGCCACGGCAGTCCATGGGTCCGCCCGCTACATCCGGGTGCGGTCCCTGTCGGGCCTGGGCCTGGGCGGGCTGGCGGAAGTCTCGGTCTGGTAGGGCCGGCCGCCCGAGCCCGCCCCCGGGCGGCCTTGTCCACTGACGGGAAGGCCTTACTCGGCCCGCGCCATCGATCCCCAGTCGAGAATGGTGCAGGTGGCGTCGCCCAGCACCCAGGCGTCGTGGCCAGACGGGATGACGAACGCGTCCCCCGGGTTGATGTCGTAGCTCACACCGTCGTCCAGCTGCACATGCAGGGTGCCCTCCAGGCAGTAGCCCACGTGCCGGGTCTGGCACGTGTCGGTGCCGACCATCGTGCGGAGGTCGGTGCTCCAACGCCACCCCGGGTGCATGACCATGCGGATCAGTGCGCCCCCGGTGCCGGCCACGTTGACCGACTCCAGGGAACCGTGTTCAAAGGCAAGGGTCTTGTCGGGGCCTTCGAAACTGCGGGCGACCTCGTTCATGCGGGCTTCCTCCTCCTCGTCGTGCGGCGCGGACGGCGCCGGGCTCACCGCCAAAATGATGGGGCAAGCCACGACTCGCGTCATGAGGAGTTCTCCTCACGGCCTACTCGGCTCGCAGCGCCTCCGCCGGGCGGGTCCGCACCGCCAGCGCCCCGGGGATGGCGGCGGCCAGGTTCGCCGCCAGCAGGGTTGCGCCCGCCACCAGCGCCAGGAGCCCCAGGGGGACGACCGCATGGAACGGGAGGCCCAGCTGGCTGTCCACAAGCCCCCAGGCCCATCGCCCGGCAATCACCCCCGCGGGCAGCCCGATGACCACCCCGGCGAGCGCAACCGTGGTCGCCTGCCAGGCGACGGCCGCCCGGACCTGACGCCCGACCAGGCCGATCGAGCGGAGGATGGCCAGCTCCCGGCGCCGCCGGCGCACACCGCTGATGAGCGTGTGGCCCACGGTCAGCAGCGCCACCCCGGCGAAGAGCAGCGCGAGGGCCGCCGGGAGCCCGTCCACCCGGAGCAAATTCTCGAGGTCGGGCGGTGCCACCGGAGGGAGCACGACGCCGGGGAAGGCGGCCTGCAGGCGGCGGACCGCCGCGGCCCCCGCCCCGGGTGCCAGGCGCACGAGGAACACGTTGACCGGCGCCGCCTCGTCGGGGGGCAGCCCGCTCAGGGCACTGAGGTTGACCAGGGCGCCCTGCCCGAGCGGCATCGAGTCGTTGAGCGCCGCCGACGTGAGCACCACCTCACCGGTGACCACCATGGCCCGGGTCTCGTCGGGCATTCCGATCTCGACGTGCTGGCCCACGTGCCGGCCGAGTGCGGCCATGGTCTTGGGCGCCAGCGCGATCTCATCGGGCGCCTCCGGCGGCCGGCCGGCGATGAAGGGTGGGAGGACAGCCCCTCTGACCCTCTGGAAGCCGAAGATCGGCATGTCGGGATGCCCCGGGATCACGGCGCTGACCCCGCCACCGGCTCCGGCCAGCGCCGTGATCCCGCTGACCGAGGGATCGGCCTCAAGCTGGGGGATGGTCTGGGCGGCGGTGTCGTCGGCGTGCGGGTTGCCCACGGCCAGGTCCCAGTTCCAGCCCTGGAGGCGCGGCTGGCGGGCCAGCCGGGTGAGGTTGACGCCGAAGGTGACCGTCGCCGCCAGGGCGGCGATCGCCACGACGACCCCGGCCACCATGGTGCGCACCGGCACGGCGCTGGCCCCCCGGCCGGGATCGACCGCCATACGGATCCCGATGGAGAAGCTGGGCGAGAAGCGGGTCAGCCCGATCCGCTCGGCAAGCGATGGCCTCCCGGCGCGGCCCCCCGCCGCGCCGTAGGTCCGGGCGGTGCGCCAGGCGGCCACCCAGGCCCAGCCGGCGACCGCCACCGCGATGGCGAGGGCGCCCAGGCCGAGGATGGTGGCATTGAACGACAGCCCGGGCGACACCTCCGCCTGGCGGGCGAGGCCGATGGGCATGGCCGCCGAGGTGGCGAAGGCCAGACCGGTGGCGAGTACGGCGCCGATCAGTCCCGCAACCGCCGCGTTCAGTGCTCCGGCCGCGGCAGCCTGGCGGCGCGTGTACCCCATTGCCTGCAAGACGCGATAGTCGGCGCCGTCCAGGTGCGCCTGGCGGGTCAGGGCCTGGCCGACGAGAGCGGCGGTGAGCACGGCAGCGAGCAGGCCGAAGAGGAGCAGGGCGAGTGCCTCGATGCGGGTGGCGTGCTCGGCCTGCTGGGCGGCGGCCAGGTCGTCGGACCCGGGGTGCGCGACGAGGCGCCCGCCGGACAGCTGGTCCACCGCCCGGGTGAATGCGGGGAGGTCGGCAGGGCGGTGCAGGCGCCAGGAGAGGCCCAGGCCGAGGTGGCCCATCGTGGCGCCGTGGGCGGCGAAGAAGGCGGGCGTGAGGTAGAGGTTGTCGTTGGCCGTGAAGTCGACTCCGGCGGGGGCCGGGGCCAGGCTGAGGTCCACCGGCAGCCGGATGATCCCCACGATCCGTAGGTGGGCGACCTCGCCGGACGGCTGCACAACAGCCCCGCGCAGCGCCTGGAGCACGTCGGCGGGGGCCATGCCCTGCACGTCCAGCGAGCCACCGACGTGGAGGTGGAGGTCGGCGGCGGCCTGATCATTGATCATGGCCTCGTCGGGCTGTCCCGGGCGGGCGAGGCGGCCGGCCGCGACGATCGGACGGTTGAATCCTGACTGGTCGACGGCCGCGATGGCGTTGAGGTTGACGGAGGCCCCGAGGAGCAGGCGGGCACCGATCTCGCTGGCCGCCACCTCCGGCAGGCGCCCGATCTCGGCCAGCAGGGCCGGTTCGTCGTCGGTGGGGTCCTGGGGATCGACGCTGCCTTGGGCGGGGTGCTCGTAGGCGACGAAGCGGGCCACAGCCGAGTCCGTCCGGCGGGCGCCGGCGAAGGCCAGGAGCGCCCCGCCACCCCCGATCCCGACCGCCAGGGCGAGGGCAACGGCGGACAGCGCACGGTGCCGCAGTGCCGCCCGCGCCCGCATCCACACCGCCGCCATGGTCCCCCCGCCCGTGATAGCCGGTGATCCGGGCGCTCCCGTGATCCCGGTGATGCCCGTTGATACCCGTGCCGAGGATCATTAGGCGGCTCCGGCGCTGCCCGGTCAAGGGCGCCAGCCCCACGGGCCGGGGGCGGCCAGCCCTCCTTCCGCGGTTGCTCACGGACGGATCTATGGCGGCGGCGCCGTCGGGGCGACCGGCCGGGGTATAGGAAACGTCGGCAGGCGGACGACGGACGAGGAAGCGAGGGAGCTGATGCGAAGACATCGGGGCGGGCCCCCGGGGGCGTTGGGCCGGCTGGTGGAGCGGGGCCGGAGACTCCGTCAGGCCCTGCGGGATCCCCCCAGGCGCACCCCGCCAGCCCTGCGCTCCCCTCCCACCACGGTCACCCTCTACCCGGACGGGCCCTACGTGGTCCGGGGGACGTTCCGCGTCACCGATGCCCAGGGGCGGGAGATACCCTTGCCCCGCAAGACCGTGGCCCTGTGCCGCTGCGGGCTCTCAGAGACCCTGCCCTGGTGCGACGGCAGCCACCGGGCAGTCTGGCCCCGGGAGCATCGTGGGGACGAGCGCAGAGCCAGTTGATAACCCGGGGATTTCGCCGGGCGGCGACCCCTGATCCGCCCCCGTCATCCCGCTCCGGGCGGCCCTTCAACCCATCGCAGCGAGGACTCGCCCCGGGTCCATGCGCCGAGCAGGTGACCGGCCGCACGGTCGTCGAGGTGCAGGCACGCCTCTGCCCCGAAGAGGATGTCGCTGACCAGGGCAGGCTCCTGGCGGGCGAGGCCGCCGGCCAGATCGTGGGCGGCAACCTGCTCGTGGACCGAGTCCGCCTGCACGTGCTCGTCGTAGAAGGTGGTGGCCTCCGCCCCGAACCCCAACCGGCGCAACCCGTTGCCGAAGCGCCGGTTCGGTTCGGTCGAGGTCATCTCGAAGGCGGCCAGGTGGCCCACCAGCGCTCCCCGCCAGCGCCGGTGCAACCCGAATAAGGACACGAGGTTGACCGTGGCCAGCGTCGTCGCCGGGATGGCGTCGAGGTAGGCGCCGTAGGCGGGGTCGAGGCCCAGCGCCGCCATGGTGGCGGCGAAGAGTTCCTGGTGCATGCGCTCGGGCCGCCCGCCACCGTACTCATCGGCCTGGATCTCCACCAAGGCGGCCTTGGCGGCGCCCTCGAGGCGGGGGAGGGCCCACGAATGGGGGTCGGCCTCCTTGCGCTGGTAGGCCGAGCGGTGGATGACGAATTCGAGGAACTGCGCCAGGGTCGCCTCCTGCTCGAGAAACGCCGACAGGGGCGGCCCGGCCCGGTTGGTCAGGGCGCGCAGGGCGGTGGGCAGGCCCTCGGCGGGTACTGCTTCCGGCACGGGAACGTCCCGGGCGAGGGCCTGCTCGAAGCGGCGTTCCAGGACCCGCCGGAACCCGAGCAGGCTGGGGTCCCATTCCCAGCACGGGTCGACCCCCAGAAACCCCCGGTAGTGGAGTTCGTAGCAGACGTACAGCGCCAGTTGGAGATCCTCATCGTCCAGAGGGTCACCGCCCTGGGCTGGCGGCGGCTCCGGGGGTGTGGCCCGGGCGCCGCCCAGGCAGTCGAGGAGGGCGCTACTCAGCGCACCCCGGGGGGCGGGAAGGCGGGGCTGCACCCCGGGCACAGGAAGATCCATTCGTAGCTCCGGCAACGCGAGTAAAGGGCCAGCTACCTGGCCATCCGTGGTTCTTCCCGGGGGGTAGGCGAGGAAACGTCAGGCGCTCTGCCGCTGCCGTGCCGGGGTTGCCGGCGGGGGGCGGAGTACGGCCGGGAGCTGACGGCTAGGCCGGGGTGGATTTGGCGGCGTGCATGATCGCCCGGCCGTAGTGCCACTCGTACTCGCCCGGGGCGGCGTCCTCCGGCGGGGCGATGGGGCAGGACACGTCGGTGAACCCCGCCGCCCGGGCCATCGCCAGCATGCCCGCCCGGTTGGGCGCCCACCAGTTGGTGGGGTCGCCGTTGAGCTCGTCGGACTCCAGGAACTCGCACAGCGGGTGGTGGCCCATGCCCGGGACCACCACGCAGACGCTCTCCACGATGGCGAGCCGCCGGGTGACCTGCGCCAGGCGGCGCAGGGCGAGGAACGGGTCCATCAGGTGGTAGAGCACGCCGAGGAACAGCACGACGTCGAAGGTGCCGAGCTGGGCGAGGTCCATCGTCATGAAATCGCCCACCACGCTCTCCACCTTGGAGTTGCGCAGCCGCCGGGCGGTGTCGAAGCCCTGCTTGCCCGGCAGCGTGTCCGGATGCCAGATCTCCGGGATGGTGTCGTGGGGCTGGGGCGGCTTGCCGGCCGCTTGACACTCGGCGTTGTAGGCGTAGACCGCCGGCCAGGACACCGACCAGGCGTAGTGGTCGAGGGCCACCACCCGGGCGGCACCGAGGGTCTCGGCCGAGAACGAGAAGAAGCCGTCCCAGGCGCCGATGTCGAGCACGCTGAGGCCGTGCAGGTCGGGGAGGCCCAGCATGCTGAGCTCATTGGCCAGCTGTTCCGGGCGCTTGTGGCCCCCGGTGGTAACGCCCCCACCGACGTCGATCGAATGGAACCAGCCCGGGACCGCCGCCACCTCGGCCTGGACCGCCGGATCGACGGGGACGGGCGCCTCGGCGGCCTGCGCCGGCGTCGGGGCTGGCTCCGCCGGGGGCTGAGCCGGGGTCGGTGATGATTCAGTTGTTACGCGCTTTCGAAGTCTCATGCGGTATCCGACGGCCTTGCGACAGTTCTGGGGTCGCGGCCAGGCTACCTCAGATCGGGCCGCACAGGGTCACGGCTCGCGGCCCGACAGGCACAGCAAACGGGTCTGGGCGTCGGCACCGGCGGGAGCCGGCACAGCCGCCGGGAACACGCCCATGGCCCGCCACTGCTCGATGTCCGGGACGATGAGGTCGTTCAGTCCCTGCACCAGGTCGGCGGGCATCTCGGTGGGGGCTCCGATGAGCTTGGCGATGTCGTAGGTCCGAAAGCCGCGGAACGAGGTGATGTGGCGCAGGTACTCGCGGGCCGGGAAGTCGCCGTAACTGAGGTGGACCGTGCGTTCGGGATCATCCAGGCCCCGGGCGGCGGCCTGGGCGGCGGCGGCGAGGTCCCGGAACGATGCGATGGGGTCGGCGCCGAGCAGGTCGCCGTCCCAGCGGGAGCCCACCTCGGCAACCGTCTTGCCCGCCAGGACATCGGGCACCCAAGCCTCGTCGTAGGCGTGGTAGTTGACGATGGCGCGCACGGTGAGGCCGTCCTGGGCCTGGCCGGTCTGGAACCAGGTGGGGAT
Source organism: Actinomycetota bacterium (assembly GCA_035765775.1). NCBI lineage: Bacteria > Bacillati > Actinomycetota > Actinomycetota bacterium. The sequence goes on from DASTWV010000001.1 coordinate 13,241, forward strand.
GGGCATGGCCCATTGGTCGGGGGCGATCTGCTCGAGGACGGCACACAGTGCCTGGTCGGCGATCACGAAGACGTCCTGCTCCCGGGTGCTCATCGTTGTCCTCCTTGCTCGGGCGTTGGTCCTTCGACCCTAACGGGTGATGCGGACAGGTCCGGTCCGCATTTGTCGGAGAATGACGCTGACGATGAGCGATGCGGGCCGGCTGCTGCGCCTCCTTTCCCTCCTGCAAGCCCGCCCCTACTGGGCCGGGCCGGAGCTGGCCGCCCGGCTCGGGGTCACCCCGAGGACGGTCCGGCGGGACATCGACCACTTACGTCGGCTCGGCTACCCGGTCAACGCCGTGCCGGGCCCCGCCGGGGGCTACGAGCTGGGCGGGGGCGCCGAGGTCCCCCCGCTGCTGCTGGATGACGAGGAGGCGGTGGCGGTGGCGGTCGGGCTGCGGGCGGCCGCCGACGGGAGCGTGAGCGGGCTGGGCGAGGCGGCGGTGTCGGCACTGGCCAAGCTGGACCAGATCCTCCCCGCCCGCCTGGCGGGCCGGGTGGCCGACGTGCACGCCGCCACGGTGCAGCTGTGGGGCCGGGACCCCGAGGGGGTGGACGCCGTCGTGCTGGTGGCGGCTGCCCGGGCCTGCCGGCGCTCGGAGCGACTGCGCTTCGCCTACACCGCCCGCAGCGGGGAGGCGACCCGGCGCCTGGTTGAGCCGTTCCGCCTGGTGCGGACGGGGCCGCGCTGGTATCTCGTGGCCCGGGACGTCGACCGGGGGGAATGGCGCACCTTCCGGGTCGATCGCATGGCGGGGGCCGAGGGCACCGGGGAACGCTTCGAGCGGGTGGACCCACCGGACCCGGCCGCCCTGGTGGCCGAGGGGCTGGCCGTAGCGCCCTACCCGTTCCGGGCCGTCGTGCGCTTGGCGCTGCCGCTGGCCGAGGCGCTGGCGGTCATCCCCCGGACGGTGGGCGTGGCGACGCCCGACGGGGACAGCACCGTGATCGAGCTGGGGGCGGGCGACGAGGCCGGCATGGTGCGCTACCTGGCGAGCATGCGGGAGCCGTGCGAGGTGCTGGAGCCAGCGTCGCTGCGCTCGGCGCTGCGGGAACACGCCAGCCGGGTGGCCGAAAGGAACGGGTAGGGCCACGGCCGCCGGGGCGGGCGTGCGAACTCGGAGGGCTGCTAGAGAACTCGCTCGGCGATGCCCGGGTAATCGACCACGAGACCTGCCTCGTCGAACACGAGACGGCAGGAGAACTCGAATGCCGGCGCCGTGTAGTCGTACGGCCGGACGGCGCCGTCGTCCGGCATCCGGACGTAGCGCTGCTCCAGCCGCCCCACCGCGAGGTCGGCCGCCCGGACATAGGCGGCCGGGGCTTCGGCGCCCTGCCCCACCTGGAGCCCGAGGCGGTGCACGGGGAGGGTGTTGGTGCACGCCGAGGACTCCAGGTCGATATCGAGGCAGCCGTCAAGGTGGGGGGCGGGCACCCCATCGACATGCCAGTGGCCCGCTCCGTCGGACTCCAGCGCCACGGCGCGCTCGCCCGCACGTGACCGGCCCCAGACCCGGGCGCTCCGGGTGTGCCAGCGCTCGTCCACGACGAGGGCATAGGCGACGATCCAGGCTTCCCCCGCCTCGACCGCAGCAGTGCTCCCGTGGAGGCGCAGTCCGGCCCCGTCTCGCAGCACAAAGAGGCACTCGAATCCATCGCGCGCCCCGAAATGGCGCCATGCGGCGGTCGCCGGAGCTTGGTCGGGAGGTTCCACGGCGGTCACTGGCTGAGCGGCCTTCTCGGAGGACGGGACACCCCCGGACCATAGCCGCCGCAACCGGCGCTCCGGGGAAATCGGTTCGTCGCCACCCCGCTGCGGGTCCTTAGGGCCGCGGCCGAGGGGCATTTCGCGGTGCCCCTCATAGGATGCCCTTCGAGCTCCCGTTTTGGTGAACTCGTGCAGGAACTACTAACAGATCGGACGACTCAGGTCTTGAGCATTGCGGCTAGCTTAGAAAGGGGTCGACCAATCTATCGAACTCCAGTCACGCCTATTCCCGAGAGGCATGGCCTCCACTCGGAGTGAGCTCTTCCAGAAGAGTAGAGAGAAATTCACCCCGATACCAACGCTGCACCACGAAGGTACCTCCTGGCACCTTAATGACAAGGCCCCCCACAAAGATGGAGCGATGAGCCTTAACCTCTGACTTAGGAAATACATAGATATTATCCAAAGTGCTATATGGGCCGAGGCGTTTGAGCTCAGGGGCGATATTGAGCATGAATCTCGTTTGAGTTACGCCCACCACGGACAGAGCCCCGTTGCCCCCGAAACCTAACCGGGCTCGGACAGGGCCCCACACCCGCAGGCTTTCCCCCTCCAATAGTACCGAGCTTAGGTTGGCGAAGCCCCGCTCGATGTAAGGCCGCCTACGTTCGTCCAGAAAGGATCTCAGAGATTTATGCACAGCCGCATGCGGATAATGCCATGGAGGTTCCCTTCGCTCGCCGATAGGGGTGGCGCCGCTCGAATCAGTACTTCTTCCGCAAGCTCCTGCTCACCAGTGATGGCGTCGCTGACGCCGTGATGGCCGAGCCCAACGCCACCTTGGCAGCGAGAGTTCATCGCAAAAATGCGAGCTAACACCCAAAACCCTGGCACCGAAGAAGGCGACGGGGGTGACGGAGGTCTTGTCTAGGGTCGGTTCGAAAGAGCAACATCTGGTGCCCCTTATAGACTGCCTTTCGAGCCCTCAAGTCGGCGAAGTTGTGCAAGAGTTGCTGAACGGCACCACAACTTAGAGATTGGGGAGCCGCTCGGTCCCGGATTCACACCCAGCACCTCCTCCCCTTTGTTCGCCATGCCCCGCAGTATCGGTCCGTTGCGCCTCCGGCGATACTGCGGGGCATGCTCCACGCTCCTACCTCGGTTCCCCCTTCTCCCTGCGCACACCTTTGAATGGGTTCCCGCCATCCTTCACGTCCATGAATTGCCGGTCTGCGCGTCTCGCTTCACCCACTGGCCGGTTTGAGGGTTGTACACTTGGCTGCGGTCCCGGACCTCACCGTGCCGGTAGCCTTCGCCGGTGTTCTTCGCCATTGCCTTCGTCTCCCATCCGCTAGCGCGCCTAGCACTCGTCCAGGTTATCCAGGTTGTCCTTCTTGGTGCTGTCAGGGTTGGTCTTGATGTAGGGCGTGGCCAAGCACCGAGCGTGGGGGCAATACGTCATGGTTTTGATCACTGCCTCGTAGCCGTCGGCCTGCGTCTTCCAGGTATTACCAGCATTGATGCTGTTCACAACCTCCTTCCGCGTGTAGTGGGTGCCGTCGCTGGTGCACACCCCTTCGATGTGCCGGTGGCGGTCAGTGCCCGACAGGGCCCACTCCTTCCTCACCTTCGTCACCACGTGCGTCGCCATACCTTGCTCCCTTCCGGCGGTCGGCCGCCGCTTTTGACCTGCCGGCCTGCTTGCCGGACAGGATGCTCTAGGTTCAGACTATTCTGAGAGACAAGTTCTGTCAAGAGATGAAGACGACAAGATTTTCTGATAGAAAATATCCGTGAGTCATTCAGAGCCCACACTGGGGCAGCGCCTTCGAGCCCGGCGTATCGACCTCGGACTCACCCTCGCCGAGGTGGCAAAGGCGGCAGAACTGTCGATGCCTTACATCTCTAATCTGGAGCGAGGACGAGGAAACCCCACCTTTGACGCTCTGCTGGCTATCGCCAAGGCCCTAGAGATGCCTCTCGGGCAGCTGATTGGGACGACTGAGGGTGAGCCATCGGAAGTGCCCCTCGACGTCGTCTTGGCATCGGCTCCCAAGTCGTTGCTGACGTTCGCGACTTCCGCCCGATTTCAGGAAACGGCATCGAGGCTTGCCGCTGCCCAAGACCAGACCCCCGAGGCGATGCGTCGACGGTTGTTGGTGGCCATGGCCGCCGCTCCCCAGCGAAGCAAGGGAGAGTCGACGGAAGATGACTGGCGTCGGTTATTGGACACATTCTCTTTGATTCTCAACGGGTAGTCTTTGAACCTATGGGGCGGCTCGCGCGGCCAATCGGTTCGGTCGTCGATGATCTTCTGGCTCACGTGGGCGCGGACGCCCGCGCCGACCTAGTGGCGGAAGACCCAGTGGCGGCCCTGGAGATTTACTTCCAGCCTCTGGGCATCAAGGCCTTGTCGGATATCAACTACGGCGGCGACTGTTCGGTGGACGGCTACTACGAGAGCATGCTCGATGACGCCCGACCCTGGATTTTTTACTCCACAAACGCCTCCGATGGCCGGATTCGCTTTACGCTCCTACACGAGCTCGGACATCACCTGCTTCAGACCTCGGCCGCCGGGCTGCTGGACGACATCGATGTCATCGCCGGGGCTCGAGGAGGCGAGGCAGTGCGTATCGAGGAGACCATCTGTCACCAATTTGCCGGCCGACTCCTGGTGCCAGACGAATTACTAGAGGAGGTCGTGGGCCAAGGCCCGCTGCTTCCCGAGCACATCATTGAAATGCGCACGCGCTCGCACGCCTCTTGGGAGGCCTTGGTAGTCCGGGCGGCGGATCGCCTCGCTCGATCGGGGGCGGTAGTTCTGCTGCGGGAGCCGGGGACGGTCGGATTCGCCTCGGCTCGCGGTCTCGATGTGCTCGTATGGCCGCGAGGAAGTGGGCTTGACCCCCAGGGGCCGCTGTCGAGGGCCTTCGGTAGACCGCAGCGAGCGGTTCCCGACGTCTACGGGTTTGGCCTGCCCTTCTCGTGTCAGCTCTTTTGCGACACGGCCTACTCGGAGGAGGGGATCGCGGTGGGTGTGCTTTCACGCAAGCCAAGCAATGGCGGGTTATCGATTCTCCAGGAGCTGCCGAAACCATGGGAGCAGCAGAATCAGGCGTGCCACTGGTGCAACGGAGAGCGAACCGAGGGTTGGTGTGAGAATTGTTCTGGCCCGTACTGTGAGACTTGCGGTAACTGCGGCTGCTCTACGCTCACGACCTTGTCCAAGGTTTGCCCAGTTTGCCACATGCAGACGCCCTTCCGAGTCGGCGCGACGTGCTGCCGTGATTGTGAGTGACCCCACGAGGCCGTGGTGGCCTCGGGCAGGAACCGACCCCAGCCCTCAAGGCCAGTGGCTGGACCACCGCCAGGGACCGCTCGAGCGGGGACCTTCTATGGCCGCGGACAGCAGATGTCGTAATCAGGCTGAACGCATTCGCAAGGACGACTTTAGGGGAGGCCAGGCCAAGTGACCACACCCGCCAACGGCTAACAAGGAAGCCGTTGGCGGGTGTGGTCGTACTCACTATTTCAACTGGCTATCTGCTATCAAGGCCGGCGAATCCGACCCGAAGTAGCTACATCGTCCAGATGAAGCTCAGTTGGTTGTAGCCCCAACCTGGGCTGAGATAGGTAGGGGTCCCGGCATCGTGGATAACGTTCCACGTCATCGAATAGGCGTTATCAGGCTTGTTATAAATCGCCTGCACATCCTGGAAGGAGTTCACACTACCATTAATAGTTGCACTGTCTTGGGCCAGAAATCTTGGCGGACTGCCATAGGGCCACTCCTGCATTTGTTGCGTGGCGCCAGCACCGAGATTGCTCCCTGGCTGGCTGATCCAGTAAGTGACCCCCGTGAGACCTACGTTGTTGGGCAAGTCAGCCCAAGTATTTGCTCCAACCGGTCCAGGGCATGGCCAAACAGACTGAGGGGGACTCTGAACACAGTTCCTACCAAAGGAAGCTGTATTAAGCCGGTTCACCCGGTTATTGTTCACACCGTAGCCCGCAGTCCAAGCGGCGGCCATGTCATAGTCCTGCGTGATGCAGTATGCCGGAATCGTCGTCGAACCGTTAAGGGTCAACGACGTTGTCACGATGATGTCACCGTACGTGGGTCCGAAGTCGTAGGTGACCGTGTATTGCATGTGATCGCCGCCGCCCACATTGTCGGTGTTGTTTGTCGAGTTGTACATGTTCCCTTGGTACTGGTACCGTACCCCTCCACTGAAGAAGGGAGAGGCACCTCCATCGATAGTTGTTGCCGGAGTCGGCTGACCTGCGGACGTCCAGACGCCTGGGCCCCCCGTATCTGCGCAGCCTGGATTTTCGTTCAAAAAGATCTGGTAACCGGTGCCCGCATTGTAGTAGTAAGGGAGGAGCTCATTCCAGGCACCGTCCGTTCGGAAGTTGAGGTTGCCGCCGGACCCTGTTAGGTGCCAGATCCCTCGGAGCATGCCACCGGCCCATTGGTCCCCGGGCAGAGACGTTGTGTTGTGAGTGTTGTCGATCCAGGCGATGTAGTCCTGAGTGACGATTACGCGGTCTCCTTGCTGCATCAAGCCCGAACAGCCGATCCCGCAACTCGCAGTTACGCCGTCGGCAACAGCGACCAATCCGTTCACTTGCTGATTAGAAGCTCCGGAGATGTTGTCTACGACGATGCTCTTTCCGTTGATAGTCATCCAGCTCTGAGCTGCCGGGAAATGAAAGGCCACGGGAGTTTTGGCTTCAGCCGGAAGAGCCAAGACCAAACTTGCCAGGACTGCGAATATGGCGAAAGCTGAAAGCGAGTGGTGCTGGCCTCGCCCAACCACCTTTTTCATAAGGGGTGCGCCTCCTTTGGGCGCTGGCGCCAGTTAGCATGGGGCCCAGCGCCCAAGTAAGGGGCCAAACGGATCGCGAGCAAAACCCTTTCCGTCTGGCGCCGGTCTGAACATGGACGACGTCCCCCCGGATGCGCCTAGTTCTCCCTGTTACTCTCCTTTCTCCCCTGTTGCTCAGCAAAGATGAAGCAGGAACAGTATCCGGCAGGAGCGTTTACACGCCCTTGCCGATTTCTGCTTACACTCCAATATGGACGGGTCTACATGCCATGCTCTATACCACTAGAGTGGGCCCTCGACCCCAGGCTCGCAATAGTCGGCGGCGCCCTACTTTTGCGTAGTCCCGGTTGGTCTCCGTGATCCTTCGATGACTCGTCGCTTAACGATGGAGCACCAAAACGCGGCGCTGGTCACCGGAGGAGTTCCTGCTCATGCTGATGGAGGCCCGGGGCCGGCGCTGGACTACCCCGCCTCCCTGGAGTGGATCCGGACCAATAGAGCCGAGGTGGCAGCGCCGGAAATGTCCCCAGGCACGGAGCATGTCCTCATCGCCGTCGGGCACTTGGCGGTGGCAGCGGGCCACCGCATCCGCTACGTCAATGCCGCCGAGCTACTGCCCTCGTGCAACTTCGCGCACCCACCAGGCCTGGCTATGGCCTCGGATGGCTTAGGGCAAAGTGGTCTCGGGGGCCGTGTCAGACCCAGCCTTGGCCAGGCCTGGGCCCAGGTGTCGGCGCGACCCAGGGCAGCGCCATCCGGGACCTGGCTATGCCCCGGAACCCATCCGACGGGGTGTTGAGAGGTGCACGGCCTCCCCCTGCGTGGCAAATGCCCTCCGCACTGGCCGTGAGCCCTCGCAGTCCCAGCGCCTCTTGTGGCCTGATGCCCGATGACCCCTGGACTGATCGAACCCAATCCGCCCATGCGCTCCCGCCCCACGATTGGCACTTGCCTCCGAGCATGAGGGGGCTATCTTCGCAAAGCTGCCCACGTGGCTGGCAACCTACCCCGACTAGACCGCGTACCGTGAAGCGCCCATGGCGCGGGCTACGCGCCAGGCCGTGCGGACCGGACCCCGTGGTCTTGCCCGCCAAACCCTTGACGGAGGACAACAACTCCTTGGGCTTTCACGTCGATGGCTCAACGGGTCCTTGAGGCATACCAGGACTCGGCGGCGTGACTTTGCGGTCGGGCAGATAGATGTCGAATGGCCCGATGTTGAAGGTTTGGTCCGTGATCCCCAAGGTTGAAAGCTGACTCGCGAACTGATACTCAGGCAAACTATTCCTAAAAAAGATGTAGGCTGGATTGGGGCGGCTACGGACTTCTCCATCTATGCGAACATTCCGTATGGGCGAAATGGGTGAAGCCGTAACGGTCTCCTTGGATTCAAAGTCCAGACGGTAGGCGATCCAGTAGTCCGCGAAGGCGTGTGATATGCCGTGAGTCTTGAGGGCCGAATCGAGCGGCCCAAAGTCCTTGGGAAAGGGTAGTTGAGTAGGAATAACCACGAGACCACCTATAGTGAGAGCTACCACAATTGGAATGGCAATCAGTCCTAAGGACCACCGCGTTATAGCTCGCCCAACCAGTAGGGCCAGAACCGGTGACAGTAGCAACAGATATCGAGGCTCCGCTAAGTACCAGGAGTATGGCGATAGAGCAAATATGAAGGGGTAAGCCACCAGTATCGCGATAGGCAAGACCAGTCGCCTACGCCAATACCAGGCAATGGCCCCCAACGCAACTATGGCCACTACATAAGCAAGCTTCGCTGCCCAAGGGACAGCGATCCACTTCGAAGAAAGTGGAAGTCTCAGACCGAGGGCTCCTGGAAGTCCGGTCTTAAAAAACCCCGAGAGGTGATTGAGATAGCTGTTATGGGGTACCGGTTGGGGAGTCGCTCGGAGCGAGTTGAGGTGATTTTCTAGATTCCAAACTATCCAGGGGGCACCACCGAGAACCGCCCCCGGAACCAAAAGGGCCACTCTCTTGAGGTACCGTCGCTGCAACACGAGAAGCCAGACAAGGCTCGGTACAGCCACGAACAAAATCTCCGGCGTTGTCCACCAGCCGAGCCCGAGAACCAAACCGAGCCACAGCCAATCCGAAGTTGTTTGGTGATCTCTCAAGCGGATGACCAGCAGCATGACAAGCAACGCGAGGACCAACGCCACCCCATAAAAGCCTCGCGCCTTGATGCTCGACCAGACAAAAGAAGCCGGCCAGAGCCAAAAAATCATGCTGGCAGCCCGAGCGGGTATTTCGCCGATGGTTCGGCGGCCTACGCGCCAAACCAAAAAGCAGGCAACCCCGTCAAGCACACAGGGCACTAACTTTAGGATGAATGTGGAACTACCGAAGATCGAAAACAGAGCAGCGGTTATGAAGACTTCGAGCGTCCCTCCGTATTGCTGGCCCCAATAAAAGACTGGAAAGTGACCGTGAAGAATCTCTCGAGCCATCAAGCCGACGACGGCCTCGTCCGAGTCGAGGGCTCCCGAGTAATGAGTGGCGGTCGCTATGCGGAGAAGCAGACCCAGGCCGAGTGAGGCGACGAGAATGACCAAACCGCGACGTCCTGACCAGAAGTCGCCCACCCGGTCGCAGAGGTCGACCGGCCGATCCAACTCTGCCCCTCTTATCCTGGTCACCAGGCGAGGCTTATACCGCTTAACGAGTCCCCTCTTCAACAGGTAGCCCTTGCCGGGGAGGAGATTGATTCCCCAGCACCAGTCCGACCGATCCTCTCTGGCCCTAACTGCATATTCCAAGCCACACTCCCACTTCGAACGAATCAAACCAGCGACCTCGGGGGTCGAAGTACACCTCCACCGAGTGCTGGCGTGGAGATCCGACCAGGCCTTCGTTACGCCTTTAAGGCGAGCCCCTGCTGCAGGGACTTTAGATGGCACGCCCTGGCTATGGTCGGCACTCGGGTGCCGACGGCAAGGTTAAACCGACCCCAGTGCGCGAGCTGCCCTCCGCCTTGGCCAGATCCTTAGGGCAAAGACAGACTACGGCATTTCGAGAACTTGCCGAGCACCTGGCCTGCTCGGGTGCCGCCCGTTGCTCGTCCACGCCGGCAGGTCGGCCGATGTCGCCCTCCTCATGGGCGGAGATAGGAGCCTTGAGCGGCTGTGGAAGAGACGCCACAGCATCGGTGCTCAACTGCGTGCGGCAGGCGTCCAGGCCGCTATCGCCCCAGCCTTCTCGACCTGGCTGAACGATCCCCCCTTCGAAGGTCTTCACAATATGGCTCGCACCGCGGCTTTCGCCACCGAACTGGGCAGGCACCTGCCCACCACGCCCGCGGTGGTTTGGCGGGTGGTCGAAGACTTTGATCGTTGGGCGGACTGGCTAGCACTCAGCCCCCCGGCGACGGTGGCTGTCGATTTCAGCACGCTGAAGCGGGGTGCGGACTGGTCGTGGGGACGGGCTTGCCTCGAGGCGCTCGCGGACCGCCTGACTGACAGGGGAGTCGAGCCGAGGCTCCTGGTGGTGGGTCCCGGGACGACTCGTCGGCTCCGCGAACTGGCCAAGACCTGGCCCCACCCCCCTAACGCTGCTCAGCCGACGACTCTGGCATGAAAGCCGCGTCGGCCATGTATTCACAGCAGATGAGGGCTGGGGGCCAGATCCCATGCCGCGAGGGGTACTTGAGCGCCTGAACTCGAGTCGAGCGGCAATGGAGGCCGTCATCAGCGAGGCTCGAGGCATTGCTAAGGAAAGGGGAATCACGAAGCTGGACGCCCCGCAGCCGTTACAAGCCGGGGGTCCGATATGATCGAACACCTGTTTGTATGGGCTGTTGCCTCAGCCAACTTGGAACGCACAAAGCGCATACAACATCGGCCACCATTTGACACGTCGCGCGCCGGCCGACCGGAGGCCAGCTTGGACGCCGAGGACCGACTCGGAAGGCTTATCCTGGACATACGTCCAGTGGCTCCTACGACAGCCAGAATGATCCAGGGTATGGCAGACGTGCGCTGAGCCTGATCTAACTATCGCAATGAGGAGAGCCTAAACCATGCTAAAAGCGACGCTCACCTACGTAGAAAAGGGTAAGCCGCTGCAAACGGCTACCGCCATGGCCGAACTCGATGGCGAGGACGAAAGTTTTCTAGCCCGCCATGCCGACCACCTGCGCTCAGCAGCGCAGGATGAGAATAACCTCCTAAGTCGGTTCCAACCCGATTCAGCGATACCCGCGCTCCTCGAAGAGCTTCTAGCCGCCGAAGACACGCGCTTCATCGCCATTTGCGGTGCGCTAGCCGGGCGTTTGCAAGCTTCGATGGACCAGTCAACCAATCCGTACCCTGGAGTTCTAGCCATCGTCACCATGGGCGAGGGGGACAACGCCGAATCAGTTTCCATCTTGAAACTCGATGCGGTCACCGAAGCAGCACGCATGCGCATCGCGAGAGGACAGGTAAAGCTTAGTGTGTTTCGTGACCTTTTGCCAGCACCGGGTAACCTACAAAAAGGAATCTCTTGGCCAGACCCCCGCGCATCCGATGCCATCGTGATTGACCGTAATCCGAGCGCTGCCCGGTACTTCTTCAACCCTTACGATCTCCTCGTTTCTCGGTTACCCCGTGAAGCGGAGCGGGCCTTGGCTGCCGCCATTATCCGAGACGTACCGCGTCGCCAACGAGCGGCAGCTATGGAATTTTCCAGCTCCCTCAGTGGTCCCGCTCAAGAAGTTGCTACTCAAGTCGTCGCTCGCTACCCGAACGTCCGGATCGATGATCCGGCCCTCGGAGGGGGTACGGCACCAGGGGGAAACATTCGCCAGGGTAAGGTCGGAACCCATAAGGTTCGCTTTAGGGCAGACGATATTACTGTCACCCTGCCCACTTCACGGTTCGATCGTATTACCGGTCCAAGGCGTGTCGGCGACCATTGGGAGATAACTATCCGGTTCAATGATCAGCCCATCGAAGAGCCCGCCTAGGTCGGGTCTGGTTTCGGCCGTGTATAAGAACCTGCCCGCACTTCAAGCGGCCATCGAACTCTCTACTGAGGCTGCCGACACCATTTCGCAGCTGGAGCAATTCGGCTGCCCGGTCCGAGACGACTTAGCAGTTTGCCAAGTCACTATCCCCGAGGGCCAGTCCGCGGGAGTGCCTTTTCGTAACTTGGTTGAGAGTCTGTATTGCATAGCTGATCGATTTCTCCGCTATCGACGTGACGCCCTCTCGTTTGAGCTCAGTGCGCCGGCGGATGGCGAGCTGGCCTTCGTCGGACAGCCACTTGGCGATCCGGAAGCGACCTTTCAAGGTAACGAACTCAGAATGGCCCAACGCGCTTGGGAAGGAAATTTAGATGCGGCTCTATCCCTAGAAGGCACATGGGACGGCACACTCGCGGTCAACCTCGGCCTGCCTCTTCAGGAAATCGATCCCAGCTTCGCCTGGCGTTCCGCCAGAACGCTCAAGGTGGTAGTCGAGGCTTGGAAGACCTACCCATGGTGGCGGAGTCAAGAGATCATCAGTGATGAGGGGAAGCCACTTGTAATTGTGGTGCTAACAGCGGGCAATATTGAATTGTTCACCCCTGCGTTTGCGGTGCTGTCCGCAGACCGGATCAGCGGATTTGCCCCTCCGAGCGGGCCACTATCCTTGCGCCGCCAGCAGCTGGCGGCCAGCGCCGCGCCGCAGCTTCCGGCAAACCTACCGCTGCCGGAGGAGCTTATCCCGGTGAAAAGCGTTGGGGCGTCGGGTCTCCAGGAAATGCTTGTAGCCTGGGCGGAAGCTTGCGCCTGGACGTGGTTGAGCAACACTATGCGCCTCCCCACTAACGGCATGGAGTTTGCGGACTTGGAGTTCTTTGGCTATCAGCGGCGAGTCTTTCACCTCAATGCTAACGGATACAAAGCCGATGCCAGCAGCGCCACCAACCTATACACCTGGGCAACCGCAGAAATCGCGCCGGATCGCGTCCTGGCCGTTCGCCAAGTCGTTTCGTTGGCTGACGGGCCTCAACTACCCGCACGTCCAGGCGACGTGATCGCCGCCGCCGCACCTCTCTACCAAGCCCTCCGCGAAGGCGCCATGTCCGTAGTCCTTGAATCCCAACGGCAGGTTCGAACGATAGCCGTGGACGCCGCCCGCCAGAGCGCCGAGGCGGCGCTTGCGGCCGCTAAGTCCACGGCCGAACGGACCATCGCTTCATTGGGAGCTGTGGCGGGCATCGCCGTCGCACAGTCCACCACGAAACTCTCTGTCGGCGACGCGCGCTGGATCACTATCGGTATCTCGCTAATCTTTGTTTTTCTAGCTTTCTGGTCCATTGCCGTAGAAGGCCCGGCCATGAAGTCGCCGTTGGATAGCTTCAAGACCGATATTCCTGTGCTCGGTCGATTATTGCCAGAGGAAGATCGACGCGAAGTCCTGAACCTAGAGGCGCGGGTGCAAGCCTATAATGCCGTCTGTCGGGTCCGTGTGGCCGTGCCTTTTGTCTATTTTCTCGGGGCCCTAATCACATTAGCTGTGGCGCACCTCCGCTTTGCTCTTTGGTGAGAGGCGCAATTCCTCTACCTAGCTGATGAGGTCGAGCGCCAAATGTCGTTCTCGAATACCCGTATCTTCAATCGTGTGCAGGTGCGCATATTATTATTCCTACCTCCAATTTCCATCAACAAAAAAAGAGCTCACGTGTCGCGTCGGCACGATTGGCAAGAAGAGCTTCAGCTCGGCTGACGACCAAGCCGGCCCCGATTTCCTGGCCCCTACGCTGAGCTGCTTGAGCGTTTTTCAGATCTCCACCCAGCTCTGCGTCTACGAGGGCCGCTTCGAGCAGCGCCAGCGTCGCCATCAACGGATATGGAGATTGCGCCAGTGTTGCGCACACCTGTCGAGCCTCCGCCAGCCGGCGTTGGTGGATTCTAAGGAATTCAACTTCCTGAAGCCGAACGCACTCAAAGCTGAACCGATGACCCTGAGCGTAGAACATCTCGTGCCGAGGACGATCTGAAATGCGAGCCCAAAGACGAGTTCTCTGTTCCTCGAAGGCCGCGTCGTCCCCCGCCAAGCGAAGTGCGGCCAGTCGAGTGGTCTCGATGCTTACGACTCCATCAGTCAGTGCCTCCGATCGGAATCGAGCCTCGCCAACCTGCAAGACTCTCAAAGCCTCGTCGACTTTCCCCTCCCTGACCAGCAGTCCCGCACTAATGTAATCCGCCCACGCGACCCATCGGCTTGCCGCGATGGCCGCTACAGGGTTTAGTTCGTCGTCTAGCACTCGGTTGACGTCTTCGAGTCGTTCTGCCCAGAGGAGCGCCTGACACCATTGGTAGGCAGCGTGAGCGATCCGAACCGGGTGGCCTTCTTTGTGTGCTCTTCTTGTGGCATCCTCGGCGAGACTTGCGGCCTCTGGTAGCTTCCCCGCGAAGCGCAGGGAAGCAGAGCGGAGAATGAGCAGAGTCGAGACGGACTTATCATCCAGTTGAGTTGTTCCTCGTAGTACGGCTGCGTGGTCACCACTCTTGGCGAGGAAAGTCAAGCGTTTGCGCTCGGCGATTTCCCGTTTTTGGGCAAGCCCTCCGACAGTCGGCAATAGGCGAGGTAGCAGGAGTGCCCAAGCTACCGGTCGGCCACCATGATTTATCGTTAGCTGAACAACGGCTTTCGCAGCCAACCCGCGCCCAGGTCCTTTGGTTAGGAGATCAAGGTAGGTTCGACGGGCATCTCGAGTGGCACCGAGAATCTCTGCGACCTTGGCTCGGGTGAAGTCTGGAGAGTCGCTCTTGAGTTGTGGAAAGTCAAATTGTTCAGGTCTGTCGGCAAAGAGGTCGCCTATCAAATCGCTGGAAATGTTCACAAGACCTCGGTGTTGACACCAATGGAGAAAATCCCACGACCGATTCGGCTCTTGGCCGGGCGAAGGCGTCTCGGCGTGTTTCATAAACTCTAAGCGCCCTGTTGCGGATACTACTGGCATCATCCGCCTCAGCCGCTGCTGCTCTCGGCCGAACCAGTACACGACGCGCGCTTCGCTCAGAACATCATTCCAAAGCGGATGAAAGTCGACATCCCGGCCGCTATAGCCCACGAATAGCGCGGTGCGTCCCTTCACGTCGCTTCGGAGACGCTCATACCATGAGGGAGACAAGCCACGGAGCACCTGCTCTGAAGTCACGACCAGCTCTCCGCCGAGGGTTCCGTGCGGCTTAAGTAGCTGAGAGTCAGCCTTCGGCTCTTCGCCCCAGGCGGCAACCCTCAGCGCGTGGCCCGAGGCCTGCTCGATGTGTTGGTCGAAGTTCACTGTCCACACGGCAGCACCCTCAGCGGCCAGCTGCGCCAATGCATGGTGGGCTGCATTCGGTGTCCCTTGATCTAGGACCTCGTTGAGCCAAGGGACGACTTGGGCATCGCTGCGCTCGAGAGCCAGGAAAAAGGGCTCAGGTGCCAACCCACGCGCCACATCAACCGCCTGGGCCTCTGCCTCCGGTGTAGAAGGGACGTACCTGGGGAGATCCAGTTGCTTAAGGATGGCGTCACGCATCGGGTCAAACAGTGGCAACCAAGATCGTCCAGAGGCTGACGCGCCCGCCCCGGCGAAGACGAAAAGGTCCTTGGCTTTCATCGCTGGATTATTTCGCGGGACATCAAAAACGCATTTATTGTTCGGCGAGCTACTCGCATTGCCCCGAAACAGTTGCAACAGGCAGTAAACCCTACAGTCGTCATCGGACTGTTTGGAAGGAGCTCAGTTAATCTGACCTCGAACGCGGAATTTCGTTCATGACAAGCGACCGCACAACCCTCGGCCCCGTAGTAAGCGTAACGCCTCGGGCGCAGGGATGGCGGACACAGGGATGGAGGCTGACAACCATATGGGGGCCAATGGGAACGTCGAAGGTGCATGGGGACGCCGTCAGTGCTTTTGGTTCTGCGGGGGCAGGAGTGGACGCTCCTTGCGCCGCCGCACCAAGGTTGCGGGGTTGACGAGTCCAATCAAAGTGCGCCGGACCCAGCGCTTACAGGCATCCAGCTGTGTCAAGGGCCGTTGAGTTCTGCCCGGTGACGGCCACTACACCTGCCCAAGGATGGCCACGAAAACTTGCCCACTGGCGGCCGTGGGGAGTGCCGGTAGGTTTGGCTTCTCGGCCTCACCTCCCCCTGGTGGACGGATCG
>DASTWV010000002.1 GCA_035765775.1 Actinomycetota bacterium
AGGCCAAAGCCCGCGCCCAGGTGGGGGCTCCAGTGAAGGAGGAGGTGATCGCTCCCGCCAAGCCCTGACCCCCGTAGATGCTCAGGAGGTGGGGACTTTTAGTTGGCCACCAGTGGGGCGCGCGACTTGGCCATTGACACGAGCTGACATGCAGCATCACGCAACCGCCGGTGCTGCCATCGACAGGCCCTGGTGAGCCCCTCCCGCGGGTCAGCCCATCGGACGGGCTATCATCTGAGGGCTTGCCCCAGTGGAGCAGTCTGGAGTGCTCGGGTCCCTGTCAAGGACCAGGTCGCCGGTTCAAGTCCGGTCTGGGGCGCGGGCGGTATTCTCCTCCCTCCCTCGATGGGCCCTGGGCGCTGGCGCATGCAGTGACCCGGGTTCGGGACAGGGCCAGGTAGCTCAGGTGGTAGAGCACTCGGCTGAAAACCGGGGTGTCGCTGGTTCGATTCCAGCCCTGGCCACGCAGGCAGAGCCACGCAGAGCCTGGTTACGTGACCTGGGTCACGTGCAGGATGGCGCTGGTCGGCTCGATGCGGACCGCCATGTTCCGGCCCATCCCCTCCACCGTGCCCCGCCCGTCCACAATGAGGGTGTAGTCCCCCGGCGTCGGCGGCGGCCACAGCAGGGCGACCGCGGCGTTGGTGTTGAGATTGGCCACGGTGCGCCGCCCCACGCCCGCCAGGATGGCGGAGCCCTCCCATTGCACCGACACCGACGTCGCCCGCGGGGTGGACTCGGCACTGACGCTCAGCAGGTAGGGATGAAAGCCGTAGCGCTCCAACACCTGGGGCAGGTCCTCCAGCTTCACGGGGATGGACATGGGACCCCTAGTTCGTCCGCTCGACCGCCCGGACCTGCTCCCACCACTCGCTGAGCTGCTGGTAGCGCCGCCAACTCTCGTCGGTGTCGCCCAGCTCCATCGCCTCCAGGCATGCCCAGATCTCGCCCGCCGAGCGGTCGGCCTCCAACACCTCGGGCGCCACGAGGTTGGCCAGGGTGGCGTAGTCCAGCTCGACGGTGGCGTCCCGGTGGAAGCCCTCCAGCCACTCGGCAAGTTCCTCCACCGGCTCGGAGATCGACTCGTCCATGCCGGCGCACTCCAGGATCCCGTGCGCCCGCCGCAGCCGGCTGACCGCCAGGGGTTGGTCGGTCTCGTACCGCACCCGCACCGCGGCCCGCGGGCGGGCGCCTGCCGGCGCGGGGCGCTCGACGGTCAGGATGCGCTCGGCGTCGTCGAAGGCGGCCAGCCAGCGGAAGGGGACATGCCACGCCGAGATCGCGATGTTGTCCTGGCGCCCCGGGCGCAGGGCTTCGAGACGGTCCAGCTCGCAGCTGGCGGCGCGGATATCCCGGGCGGAGACCAGCACCTCGGCCAGCTCCTCGGGGACCGCTTCGCCGAAGGCCAGGATGCCCCGCAGCACGCTGACCTCCACGCTGCACGGGCACACCAGCCAGGCCCCATGGGTCCGGCGCACATAGGCGTGGCCCGCCCGCAGCGGGTACAGCAGGCCGAGCCGGCCCGACTCCTCCGACGCCGAATCCCGGTAGTCCCAGGTCTCGGGGCGCCCGGCCTCCGCGGCGATGTAGCGCTCCCACCGGCTGCGCTCGGGGTCGGGGAAGGAGTCGAGCGGCTCGTAGACGCGGAGCTGGCTGGACGGGACCATGACCCACCATTCTTCCCGAGGTCGGGAAGTCCTGCATGGACCTACAATGCCGGGGTGGATGTCTTCGAAGCCACTGCCGGCGAGGACTACGAGCAGGTCGTCTTCTGCAACGACAGGGCCAGCGGCCTGCGGGCGATCATCGCCATCCACTCCACCGCGTTGGGCCCGGCCCTGGGCGGCACCCGGTACTGGCCCTTCGAATCTGAGGCTGAAGCCCTCACCGACGTCCTGCGGCTCTCCAAGGCGATGAGCTACAAGAACGCCGCCGCCGGGCTGGACCTCGGGGGCGGCAAGGCGGTGATCATGGCCCCGGAGCCCGGGAGCGGGCCGAAGTCCGAGGCCCTCCTGCGGGCCTACGGACGCTTCATCGACGCCCTGGGCGGGCGCTACATCACCGCCGAGGACGTGGGCACCACCGGGGCCGACATGGACATGATCCGGCGTGAGACCCGCTGGGTGACCGGGATCTCCCCCACCGACGGCGGCTCCGGCGACCCGTCGCCCGCCACCGCCTACGGCGTGATGCAGGGCCTGCGGGCTGTGGCCATCGAGCTGTGGGGCGAGCCCTCGTTGGCGGGCCGCCGGGCGGCCGTGCAGGGTGTGGGCAAGGTGGGCCACGCCCTGGTGGGGCACCTCAAGGAGGCGGGGGCCGAGGTGGTGGTCGCCGACGTCAACCCGGTGCACGTGGAGCAGGCGGTGGCCGACTACGGGGTCGAGGTGGAGGACACCGCCCGGATCCACGCCGTGGACTGCGACCTGTTCTGCCCGTGCGCCCTCGGCGGCGGGCTGAACGATCTGACCATCCCCGAGTTGCGCTGCGCGGCGGTGGCGGGGGCGGCCAACAACCAGCTGCTGCGGCCCCACCATGCCGATGCCCTGGCGCAGCGGGGCATCCTCTACGTCCCGGACTTCATCATCAACGCCGGGGGCGTGATCAACGTGGCCGACGAGCTGAACGGCTACGACGAGCGCCGGGCCCACCAGCGCATCGAGGGGATCTTCGGCAACGTCGCCCGGGTGCTGGAGACGGCGAGGAAGGAGAGCCTGACGCCGTCGGTGGCCGCCAACCGGGTCGCCGAGGAGCGGATCCGGTCGGTCGGGCGGGTGCGCCTGATCAGGGGGGCGCAGGCGGCTACCTTCTAGTCCCAGCCTCACCCGGAACCACGTGTTCCACCGTTTCTGACTCCCGCCGCGGTTTTAGACTCTCCCTATGGGCATCAGGCTCGGCGTGGGCAGGAGCCGCCTCCGGCAGGCTCTGGAATTGGCCGCTGCCGTGGCCCTCGCCGGGCTCGCGACGGTCCTGGCGTCCATCCCGGCGTTCAAGTCGGCCGGCAGCACCACCGACGCCGTCATGATCTACCTGCTGTCGGTGGTGGCGGCCACCCTCGTGGCCAGGCTGCCCGGGGGGCTGGTCGCCTCGGTGCTGTCGTTCCTCGGGCTCAACTTCTTCTTCACGCCCCCGCTCCGCACTTTCGCCGTGGCCAAGAGCGAGGATCTCCTGGCCCTGATCGTGTTCCTCGTGGTGGCGGTGCTGATCGCCACCCTGCTGACCAACACCGTGGCGCAGCGTTCCCGGGCTGAGCGGTCGGCCCGGGAAGCCCAGCTGCTCTACCGGATCTCGTCCCGACTCCTGGGCGGGGCACCGCTCGCCACCGCCCTCGACCTGTTCGTCCGGGACATGGTGGAGCTGTTCTCGCTGGCCGGCTGCGAGGTGGTCACCGAGGGACTCGGCGACCTCCAGCCGGGCGGCGAGCTGCGGGCGGTCGCCGGGGCGCCGCCCGGTCCCACCGCGGGGACGTCGCTGGAGCTGCGCACCGACCGCGGCCTGTTCGGCCACATCCGGGTGGCCCCGGGCGCGACCGGCCTGGGGGAGCCCGAGCTCGGCCTGGCCCGGGCCTTCGCCGGCCAGGTGGCCCTGGCGGTGGAGGCCACCGTGCTGGCCGAGCGCACCCGGCGCTCGCAGGCCGACGCCGAGGCCAGCCGGGTGCGGGCGGCCCTCTTCTCCTCGGTCACCCACGACCTCCGCACACCGCTGGCGGCCATCAAGGCCTCAGCCACCAGCCTGCTGGACGCCGGCGTGCACTTCGACAGCGTGCAGCGGGCCGACCTGCTGGCCACCATCGCCGAGGAGAGCGACCGCCTGAACCGGCTCATCGCCAACATCCTCAGCCTCTCCCGGCTGCGGGCCGGGGCGCTGGTGCTGGAGAAGACCGCGGCGCCGGTGGAGGATGTCATCGAGGCGGCCGTCGCCCGCCTGCGCCGGCGCTGGAAGGATCTGGCGATCCAGGTGCGGGCAGGCGATAGCATCCCGCCTGTGCCCATGGACCTGCTCCAGATCGACCAGGTGGTGTCCAACCTGGTGGAGAACGCGGTGCACTACGCCGGGGCGGCGCAGCCGGTCGAGGTCGGGGTGACCGCCACCCCCGGGTGGGTCGAGGTGCGGGTGGCGGACCACGGCCCCGGGATCCCCGCCGCCGACCGGGAGCGGGTCTTCGAGGAGTTCTACCGCCGGGACACCGCCCGCGGGCAGGGCGGTGTGGGCCTCGGCCTGGCCATCTCCCGGGCGATCGTCGAGGCGCACGGCGGGTCGATGTGGGCGGGCGAGACCCCGGGCGGCGGCGCCACCGTGGGGTTCCGGCTCCCGGTGGCAAGCGCCCCGCCCCCTGCCGAGGCGCCGTCGCCCCGGGTGCGGGTGGCGGAATGAAGGTCCTGGTCATCGAGGACGACCGCCAGATCGTGCGCACACTGCAGACCAGCCTGGAGGCCCGGGGCTACGACGTGGTCTCCGCCCGGGACGGCCAGAGCGGCCTGGGCGTGCTGCGTGGCGAGGGTGCCGACCTCGTCCTGCTCGACCTCGGCCTGCCGGACGTGGACGGCCTGAAGGTGCTGAGCAGCCTGCGCTCCTTCGCCGAGCAGCCGGTGATCGTGCTCACGGTGCGCGACTCCCAAGCGGAGAAGGTGGCCGCCCTGGACACCGGGGCGGACGACTACATCACGAAGCCCTTCGACATGGACGAGCTCCTGGCCCGGATGCGGGCGGCGCTGCGCCGGGTGACCCCCGAGGAGATCCGGCCTTCCGTGCGCACCTACGGCAAGGTGCAGGTCGACCTCGCCCGCCAGCTCGTCACCAAGGAGGGCCACCGGATCCACCTCACCCCGACGGAGTTCGTGCTCCTCCAGGCCTTCGTCCGCAACGCGGGCAAGCTGCTCACCCAGCGCTGGCTCCTGAAGACGGTGTGGGGCCCGGGCTACGAGGAGGAGACCAATGTGCGGGTGCACGTGGGCCACCTGCGGCGCAAGCTCGAGGACGACGCCACCAACCCCCGGCTGATCCTGACCGAGCCCGGGCTCGGCTACCGCTGGTCCGACGAGGCGGGGTAGCGAGTCGGGGGTGGCGGGTTGCGCACCGATCCCGCTACAGGCCCATCCGGTCCAGCACCCAGCCCAACAGGTGGTGCGCCCGGTCCCGCAGCGAGCGGGGCAGCGGGGCTTGGGGAAGCGCATTGGCCATGTCCTGCAGCTCGTCGGCCGGGGAGGCCCCCACCAGCGTGTCGGTATCCGGGCCCGCTTGCCAGGCCACCCCGCGGGGGAAGCCCGACCAGCTGTAGCCCGTGCCCTGGTTCAGGGCGACCGCCGCCGCTCCCGGGGGGAGCGACCGGCGGCCCAGGCGCCCGGGCTGCTGGAACAGGCTGACCTCTTCGAGGCCGTCGGAGAACACCAGCTGGGCGATGCCCGCCCGGCCGACCCGGAACGTGGTGGCCGACCGGAGGGTGTAGCCGTCGGGCAGCGAGGAGGGCAGGTGGACGCTGGCGGCGAAGGCGCCCAGCTGGCCGGCAGCCACCCACTGCTGCGCCGTGGCGGCGGACGGCGCCGGCGTGGCGGCGGGGACCAGGTCGGCTGCGGGCGGGGTGTAGGGCTCCCGGACCGCGGTGAAGGCGATGGAGCGCTCCACCTGCCCGGCGGTGTCGAAGACCTTCCGGGCCAGCAGGAGGCCGGTGGTGGCGTCGACGGTCCACTGCTCGGCCAGCCGGGCGTCCCGGTCCCGGAGGATGCGCAGCACCCAGGCCGGGTGGTCCAGCATTGACACCGCGCCATCCAGGACCACCCGGTACTTGGCCAGCATCTGGTGGACGTCGCTCTGGGGCTCGATGTCTGAGGTCAGGGCCGCCTGGCCGCGGGTTGCCGGCGAGCCGTTGGGGCTCATGGCCGCCCGCTGCGTGCCCTGCTGCTGCAGCACCCACCCGGTGGCGCCGCCGCCAGTCTGGACCTGGATCAGCAGGCGGTCGCCATCACCCCGGGCCACGTGCAGGGTGCCGGTCACCGTGCCCCGCTGGCCCCGGACCACGACCGACTGGGTGCCCTCGTAGTTCACCGAATGCGATCCGCTCACCGCCAGGTTGAGCACCGCCTCGGCGGTCAGGGTGGTTCCCCCCGCGGGACCGGGCAGGGGGGCGAGGAAGGGGCTTGCCGGGGGGCCACCGGCGGGAGTGCCCCCCGGGGAGCCGCCCACCTGGGCCCATACCGCGGCCGGCGCCATGCCGGTCACGGCGAAGAGGGTCAGCAGGGTCAGGACGGCCAGCGCCGCCGCGCGCACCCAGATCATGGCGACCCGGCGTCTACTACGTAGCTGATCTGGTCCGCCATGGGGGCGTCGATCTGTACCAGGTGCTGGCGCACCTCCTGCTGGAACGAGACCGGCGGAGCGGGCGCCGGCGCAATCCACAGGGCGATGCCCAGCATCCCGGTCGCGGTGGCCACCACGCCCAGGCGCCGGCGCAGGGCGTGCTGGGTGCGGTACGAGCGCCGCAGGGCCGCGGCCCGCTCGCCGGTCAACCGTTGGCGCAGCTCGGGCAACCAGGCGGCGGGCGGCTCCGGGGCGCCCAGCACACTCAGGGCTGTCTTGGCCGAGCGCAGCTCGGCCAGCCCGGCCCGGCAGGATGCGCACGCCGCCAGGTGGGCCTCCACAGCCGCAAGCTGGCCCGGCCCCAGTGCCCCGTCGAGGTACGCGCTGAGCTGCTGGCCCTCCGGATGGCCGGCGTGCGGCGTCACGGGCACTCTCCCTGCCCCGTACGAGCGGGCGGCCTCCTACTCGGCCGGGACCCCGACATACGGCCCCAGCCGGTCCCGGAGGAGCGCACGGCCACGGTGGATGCGCGACCGCACCGTCCCCAGCCGCCAGCCCATCGTGGAGCCGATCTCCTCATAGCTCATCTGGTACAGGTCGCACAGCAGCACCGCCACCCGGAACTGGTACGGCAGTTCGCTCAGTGCCTGCTCGACCACGGCCCGGAGCTCGCCCCGCAGGGCGCTGTCCTCGGGGGTGGGCAGCGACGACGCCGGCTCGGGCTCCCCGGATTCGCTCAGCTCGTCCAGCGGCTCGGTGGGGTGGCGGGACCGGTGCCGCATGCGGTCGTAGAAGAGGTTCGTAGTGATGCGCAGCAGCCAGCCCTCCAGCGATCCCGGCCGGTAGCGGGCAAGGGCGGTGCGCACCCGGAGTAGGACGTCCTGGGCAAGGTCCTCGGCATCGGCGGTGCTCCCGGTCAGCCGGTAGGCCAGCGAGTACACGAAGCGACCGTGCTCCGCAGCGACCTCTTCCCATGTCGGCACCCGCTCCGGCGCCGCAGCCTGCGACCCGGTCTTTGCTATCCGGCTTGAACTCATGGGAAACGCCGCCCCTTCCCGTGAGGTTCCCACGCTGCCTGACATTGTGCCTACCCGTGCCCTAGGCCCACGCCACTCACTCGTGGCCTATTTCCCGCTTGGGGTGGCGCAGGCGGTGCCAGAACGAGGTCTCGGCGTGCACCCGGGCCTCCTCCGGGTCCTCCTCCGGGTGCTCGGCTGCCTCCTCCGCCTCCTCGGCGTGTTCGACGGCAGCGGCCACCGGCGGGGGCGCCTGGGTCAGCTCCGGATGGTGCAGGAAGGCCCGGGCGGGGGCTGGCGCGAACTCCACGATGATGGCGTTCAGGGTCCCGGCGATCGGGATCGCCAGGATGGCCCCGGCCACCCCCATCAGCTCCGACCCGGCCAGCACCGCGACCATCACCAGCAGTGCGTTGAGGCGCACGGCCCGCCCCACGGCGATCGGGTACAGGACGTGGTTCTTGACCTGCTGGTAGGCGAACATCACGGCCACCACGATGATTCCCGACACGAGGTTGTGGGCGAAGGCGAAGAGGCCCGCCGGGACGATGCCGATCAGCCCACCGATGATGGGCAGCACGTCGGTCAGGCCGGCCCACACCGACAGCGACGAGATGAAGGGCGTCCCGGTCACCCACAGCACGGCGGCCGTGATGAGGCCATTGAGGATTGCCAGGGCCAGCACGCCCAGCGTGTAGCTGCTGACCACCCGGGAGGTGGTCTGGCCCACCAGGCGGGTCGATTCCCGGCGGCTCTCCGGGATGCCCGCCATGAATGCCGCGATCAACGTCGGTCCCTCGATGAGCATGAAGATGGCCAGGATGGCGACGATGGCCACCGAGAAGGCGGTGGACGCCGCCGAGCGCAGCACGCCGATGATCTGCGAGGGGACCTTGGACAGGATGCGCGAGATCGCCGGTCCCGCCTTGCTCAGCTGGTGCTCGAGGTGGAGCTTGCGGGCGAAGTCGGCCAGGGGTCCCTTGCCCTGCTGCGCCTGCCGGAGGTAGGCCGGGGCATGCTGGGCGAACTGCACCCCCTGGGTGGTGATGGGCGCAGCGATGAGGGCGATGAGGCCCAAGAAGAGCAGGAAGGAGACCGCTGCCACCGCCAGGATCGCCGGTCCCCGGTGCATGCCGGTGCGCTCCAGGCGCTTGACCGCCGGGTTGAGCACCAGGGCGACGAACGCCGCCAGGACCAGGTCGAAGATGAGGGCGCGCCACTCGTAGACCAGGGCGATCCCCGCGGCACTCGCCACGACCAGCCAGATCGAGGCCAGGATCGTGCGGTACGGAACGTTCCGTGGCTCGGTCACCTCGGCGAACCCTATATGCGTGGGGCGAACTCATATGGCGACTCGCAGTCCTTCGACTCGCCGTCCGCCGGGCCGCCCGCCCGTTCCGGCTCCGGCGATCTCGCCGTCGCCAGCTTATTCCTCCCGCCCTCCCGAGCCCTGGAGGGGCACAGGGGGCTCCCAGGCACCGGCCTCCGGGTCGCGTGGGGCGGGATCGCATACCGGGCAGCGGGCCTCATAGCCCAGGGGGTAGATCTGGACCCGGAGGCGGCGGCCGCACCGGGGGCAGATCCTCGGTGGGTCGAGGTCCGGCTGGGTGGCAGTCACGGCCGGGCGTGCGGCTCCAGGCGGGCGACGGGCATGCCCAGGTCCTCCAGCATCCGCAGGTCGTCGGCCACGGTGCGGCCCAGGGTGGTCAGGTAGTTGCCCACGATGAGTGCGTTGGCGCCCGCCAGCATGCCGAGGGCCTGCAGGTCCCGCAGCACCACCTCGCGCCCGCCCGCCGGGCGCAGCACGGCGTCGGGGAGGATGAGGCGGAAGAGGGCGATCATGCGGATGGCCTCCAGGGGGGCCAGCAACGGCCGGCCGGCCAGCGGCGTGCCGGTGCGGGGGTTCAGGAAGTTGATCGGCACCTCCCGGGGCGCCAGCGAGGCCAGCTCGAAGGCCAGCTCGACCCGCTGGCGCAGGGTCTCACCCATGCCGAGGATGCCCCCCGAGCAGATCTCCATCCCGGCTGCCCCCGCCCGCTGGCAGGTGGCGAAGCGGTCCTCCCAGGTGTGGGTGGTGCAGATCGCCGGGAAGTAGGACCGGGCGGCCTCCAGGTTGTGGTTGTAGCGGTGCACCCCGGCGGCGGCCAGGACCTCGGCCTGCCCCTCCTCCAGGAGGCCGAGCGAGCAGGCCACCCGCAGCCCGGTGGCCTCGTGCAGGGCAGCCACCGCCGCCAGCACCTGGTCCATGATCCGCTGGTCCGGGCCCCGCACGGCCAGGACGATGCAAAACTCGCTGGCCCCCAGCTCCTCGCTCCGGCGGGCGGCGGCCACCATCTGCGGGATGTCCACGAAGGGCATGGGCAGGACAGGGGTGGGCCAGTGGCGGGACTGCGAGCAGAAGGCGCAGTCCTCGGCGCACCCCCCGGTCTTCGCCGAGATGATCGACTCCAGCTCCACCCCCGGCCCGCTGCGGGCAAGGCGCACCCGGTTGGCGAGGGCGATGAGAGCGGGGAGCTCGGCGTCCGGCAGCCGGGCGGCGGCGAGCGCCTCCTCGAAGCCGATGGTCTCGCCCGGGTCGGCGAGGCGCTCGAGCCCTCCGAGGAGCCCGTCCGGCGGGCTCACCGCACGGCTCCAGCCAACTCCAGGTGGGTGAGGAAGGTGGCCCGGTCGAAGCTGCCGCCCAGGCTCGCGTCGACCCAGGCCTCGGGTTGGAAGCCCGGGGGGATGCGCCGGCCATCCACGTCGAGGCCTTCGAGGTCGGGCACCACGCCCCGGATGCGGGTGGCTGCCAGGGCCTCGACGGCGGCCGGGTTGGTGGTCTCGGCGAGGCCCCGAGCGGTCCTCGGGAACCGGCAGAGCACGACGCCCAGCACCTCCAGGCCCCGGGCCCGGGCGACCTCGAAGGTCAGGGCGGTGTGGTTGAGCATCCCGAGGCCGGACGGCGCCACCACGATGACGGGCAGGCCCAGGGCGCCCGCCACGCTGGCCATCGTCGTGCCGGCCTCGTCCAGCGGGACCAGCAGGCCGCCGGCGCCTTCCACGACGACGAGGTCGCAGGCCTGCCGGAGGGCCTCGAAGGCTCTCCGGATGGGGTGCAGGTCGATGCGCTCGCCCTCCAGCCGGGCGGCCTCCGACGGGGCCAGCGGCGCCGCGAAGCGGTACGGGGCCAGCGCTCGGCCGGCGGCGAGGCCGGCGGCGAGGCGGATGAAGGCGAGGTCGTCGGCGGCGTCCGCGGTGCCGGTCTGGATTGGCTTCAGCGCCCCCACCGTCCGGCCTTTCGAACCGAAGGTGCAGGCCAGGGTGGCGGCCACCAGGGTCTTGCCCACCCCGGTTCCGGTGCCGGTGACGAAGACGCCCCCCGCCGCAGCGATCGGGTCTCGGGACGCTGCCCGCGGGAACCGGCGGGCCGGTGCCGGGTGCTGCCGATTCTTGGCCCCGGCGAAGGCGGCGACGGCCTGGTCGAGCTGGTCGGGGGTGTGGGCCGCCGACACCGTCACCCGCAGCCGGGCGGTCCCGGGGGGTACCGAGGGCGGGCGGATGGCCGGGACCAGCACCCCGGCCTCCAGCAGGCGGGCGGACAGGGCCAGCGCCCGGTCGGTCTCGCCCACCATCACCGGCACGATGGCGGCCGCCGGGGGCAGCACCCGGTACCCGAGGCCGCCCAATGCGGCTGCCAGGGACTGGGCGGCCCGGAGGACCGACGCCCGGCGCTGAGGCTCCCGGCGCACGACCGCCAGCGCCGCCAGCGCCGCCCCCATCGCCGCCGGCGCCGGGGCGGTGTCGAACACGTAGCTGCGGGCCCGGTTGCGCAGGTACTCGATGAGGGCATGCGACCCGGCAACGAACCCCCCCGACGATCCCAGGGCCTTGGACAGGGTGGCCATCACGGCCATGCCCGGGCCGGTGAGGCCGGCGGCCGCCACCGCGCCGGCCCCGCCCTCCCCCAAGACGCCGGTGGCGTGGGCTTCGTCCACCAGGAGCATCGCCCCGTGGCGCCGGCACGCGGCGTCGATGGCGGTGAGGGGGGCCAGGTCGCCCTCCATCGAGAAGATGCTGTCGGTCACGACCAATTTCTTGGCGGCGGGGGTGGTCGCCAGGCGCTGCTCGAGGTCCTCGGCATCGCCGTGGCGGTACACCTCGACGTGCGCCCCGGAGAGCCGGCACCCGTCGATCATGCTGGCGTGGTTCAGCTCGTCGGAGAAGATGGCATCGCCCCGCCCGGCGAGGGCCGGGATCGTCCCCACATTGGCCAGGTATCCGGATGAGAAGACGAGGGCGTCCTCGGTGCCCTTGTGGGCGGCCAGCGCCCGTTCGAGCGCCCGGTGCAGTTCCAGCGAGCCGCTGACCAGGCGGGAGGCACCGCTCCCGGCTCCCCACTCCAGAGCTCCCCGGGCGGCAGCGGCCTGCACCTCGGGGTGCCGGGCCAGCCCGAGGTAGTCGTTGGAGCACAGGTCGATCACCGGGCGCCCGGCCAGCGTCGTTGCCGGCCCGAGGGTGTGCGGGTGGCGGCGTAGCCCGGCGTCCTCCAGGGCGCCGAGCGCAGCGGCGCACCAGCCGAAGGGGTCGGTCACCACCGGCCGCCGGCTGGGGCGGGTGGTCCCGGGGCCTTCGTGGCGGCCTCGACGGCCTCGACCGTCACCCGGGCCAGGAGGTCCAATTCGTCGAAGGGGATGCCGAGCGGCGGCATGAGGACCACGACATCGCCCAGCGGCCGGATCAGGACGCCGTGCTCGCGGGCCTGGGTGGCCACCCGCCAGCCCATGCCCAGTGCGGGGTCGAAGGGCTGCCGGGTCGCCCGGTCGGCCACCAGCTCGATGCCCACCATCAGGCCCCGGCGGCGCACCTCGCCCACATGCGGGTGGTCCTCGAGCGGCTTCAGGGCCCGCCCCAGGGCCTCACTGCGCTCCCGCACCCCGGCGAGGGTCTGGTTGGCCTCCATGAGGTCCAGGTTGGCCAGCGCCGCAGCACACGCCAGCGGGTTGCCGGTGTAGGTATGGCCGTGGAAGAAGGTGCGGGCGTCCTCCGGCCTGCCGAGGAAGGCGTCGAAGATGGCCTGGGTGGTCATCGTCACCGCCAGGGGCAGGTAGCCGCCGGTCAGCCCCTTGCCGGCCACCAGGATGTCCGGGCTGACGCCCTCCTGCTCGCAGGCGAAGAAGGTCCCGGTGCGCCCCACCCCGGTGGCGACCTCATCCAGGATCAGTAGCACCTCGTACTCCTCGCACAGCTCCGAAAGCTGGCGCAGGTAGCCGGGCGGGGCGGCGATCATCCCGCCCGCCGCCTGCATGAGGGGCTCGACGATGACGGCGCACAGCTCCTCGTGGTGCTCCTCGAGAGCTTCCTCCAGCGGGCGGAGGCACGCCGTCAAGCACCCCGGGTACTGCTTGCCCAGCGGGCAGCGGTAGCAGTAGGGCGAGGGCGCCCGGTGGGCGGGGAAGAGCAGCGGCCGGTAGGCGGCGTGGAAGAGGTCGATGCCGCCCACGGAGACGGCTCCCAGCGTGTCGCCGTGGTAGGCGTTGTCCAGTGAGAGAAAGGTGCGCTTCTCCGGCTTCCCGGTGTGCTGGCAGTAGCCGAAGGCCATCTTGAGGGCGATCTCGACGGCGCACGCCCCGGCCTCGGAGTAGAAGACCTTGGTGAGGCCGGGGCCCATGCTCGGGGGGCTCAGGGCGACGAGGCGGGCGGCGAGCTCAGCGGACGGGGTGTTGGCGAGGCCGAGGAGGGTCGAGTGCGCCACCCGGCCCAGCTGGTCGGTAATGGCCCGGTCGATTTCGGGTACCCGGTGGCCGTGGACGGTGACCCAGAGCGAGGAGACCCCGTCGAGGAAGCGCCGCCCGTCGGCGTCGATCAGCCAGCAGCCCTCGGCGCCGGCGATGACCAGCGGGTCGCCCGCCAGCCAGCCCTCCATCTGCGTGAAGGGGTGCCAGACGTGGGCCTTGTCGAGGTCGACGAGGGCCTGGCGGTCGCCGGGGTCGCGAAGTGGTGGGAGGTGACCGGTCATGGGGTCCTGAATTTAGTCAGAAGCGCGGGGACCGGTTGGGGCCCGGGAGCAGAGTCGGGCGCGAGGTGGGGGACAAGTGTCCCGCCTGCCGGGACAAAAGTCCCCCGCCTCGGCACCACCGGGTAGACGTTTTGAGTGTTGACTCATAGAGTTGACGCTCATGAGATACCGAGTCGACGAGCTCGCCGCCCAGGTCGGGGTCAGCGTGGACACCGTCCGCTTCTACCAGGCCCGGGGCCTGCTCCCCGCCGGCCAGCGGGAGGGACGGGTCTCCTGGTACGGCGACGAGCACCGGGAGCGCCTCCTGCGCATCCGGGAGCTCAAGGAGAAGGGGTTCTCGCTGGCCACCATCCGCCGCCTCATGGCCGGGGAGCTGGACGCCGCCGACGAGGCCCTCGCCGGCGCCCTGCAGGGCGCCTTGGCCACCGCCCCCGGGGACCCGGAGAGCGGTGAGCGCAGCTACACGCTGGAGGAATTCGCCGAGAAGACCGGCATCCCCGAGGCCCTGATCCAGGTGATCGAACGCCAGGGGCTCATCGTGGGGCCGGCGGCCTCCGCGGGCGGCGACGGCTCGGGGCCGCGGGGCTACACCGAAGCTGACGTCCAGGCGGCCTCCGCCGGGCTGGCGCTGCTGGAGGCCGGCCTGCCCCTCGACGAGCTCCTCGCCCTGGCCAAGGAGCACGACCGGGCGGTGCGGGCCACCGCCGAGCGGGCGGTCGGGCTCTTCGACACCTACGTCCGGGCGCCCATCCGCAGCACCTCGCAGAGCGACGAGGAGGCGGCGGCTCGCCTGGTCGAGGCGTTCAAACGCCTTCTGCCGGCCACCACCAGCCTTGTCACCCACCACTTCCAGCAGGTCTTGCTGGCCACCGCCCAGGCCCGTTTCGAGGGGGAGCCGACCGACAAATGAATACCGACGAGCGCTTCCCCGACGGCCTGCCCTCCGGCACCGAGAAGGTCAAGGCGGTGCAGGCGATGTTTGACGCCATCGCCCCGCGCTACGACCTGCTCAACCGCATCCTCACCTTCGGCATGGACGTCGGATGGCGGCGCCGCACGGTCCGGGGCCTGGCGCTGCCCGGGGGCGCGCTGGTGCTGGACCTGGCCTGCGGGACCGGCGATTTCTGCCGCGAGCTGCAGGCGGGCGGCCTGAAGGCGGTGGGGGTGGACAACTCGGCGGGCATGCTCGCCGCCGCCAAGACGTCGGCGCCGCTGGTGCTGGCCGACGCCATGTTCCTCCCGGTGCCCGCAGGGGCGGTGGACGGCATCACGTGCGGCTTCGCCCTGCGCAACGTCGCCGACCTCGCCGCCTTCTTCGCCGAGTGCGCCCGGGTGATCCGCCCCGGGGGCCGGGTGGGGTTGCTGGAGGTGGCCGAGCCCCGCTTCAAGCCCGCCAAGGTGGTGCACGGACTCTACTTCCGCAAGGTGGTGCCGGTGATCGGCGGGCTCCTGTCCGACCGGGCGGCGTACCGGTACCTGCCCGCCTCGACCGCCTACCTCCCGGAGCCGGACGAGATGATGGCGATGCTCCGCGCCGCCGGCTTCCCCGACGCCCAGCGCAAGCTGGTGGGCATGGGCGCCGCCCAGCTCATCGTGGGCACCCGGGAGTGACGCCAGGGTCCGGCCCACCGCCGCTGGTGTGTACCACCGAACCTCTCGAGGCAGCCCCCGATCTCCTCGCCCACCTCCCCGAGACCGGGGGGATCGCCTGGATCCGGCACGGCGTTGGGTTCGTGGGCTGGGGTGAGGCGGCCCGCATCGCGGCCGGGACCGGCCCGGACCGCTTCGGGCAGGCGGCGGGCGCGCTCGCCCGCCTCTTCGAGAAGGCGGAGATCACCAACGCCGTCGGGGGTTGGGGAACGGGCCCGTTGGCCTTCGGCAGCTTCACCTTCGATCCCGACTCCCTGGGCTCTGCCCTGACCATCCCCGAGACGCTCATCGCCTGGGCGGGCGGCCGGGCCTGGGTCACCCGGTGCTCCGGGCCGGCCACAGGCAATCCCCAGCCGCCCGCGCCCACCCCGGCCAGCCCGGGACTGGACAACCGGGCGTTCACCCACGCGGTGACCGATGCCCGCACGGCGATCCGGGCCGGTGGGCTGGACAAGGTGGTCCTGTCGCTCCAGACCGAGGTGATCGGCCCCCACGATTTCTCCGTCCCCGGGGTCGTCCGCCGCCTGGCGGGCGCCTATCCCGACTGCTACGCCTTCGCCCTCGGGTCCTTCGTCGGCGCCAGCCCCGAACTCCTGGTCCGCCGGGAAGGCACCGCCATCTGCTCGGTACCGCTCGCCGGGACCGCCCGGCGGGGCTCCACCCCGGCCGAGGACGAGGCGCTGGGCGCGGCCCTCCTCGCCAGCCGCAAGGACCGCTGGGAACACGACCTCGCGGTGGTGACGGTCGTCGAGTCGCTCCGACCGCTCTGTGCCCGGCTCCGGATCGACCCCGAGCCCTGGCTGCTCCGGCTGGCCAACGTGCAGCACCTGGCCACCCAGGTCACCGGCCAGTTGGCGGGGGCCCAGACCGCGCTCGAGATCGCCGGTGCCGTCCATCCCAGCGCCGCGGTCTGCGGGACGCCGACCCGCAAGGCCCTGGCGGTCATCCGCCAGCTGGAGGGTGCGCATCGGGGCCGGTACGCCGGCCCGGTGGGCTGGGTGGGGGCCGATGGCGACGGGGAGTGGGCGATCGCCCTGCGCTGCGGGGAGCTGCAGGGGGGGCGGGCCCGGCTGTACGCCGGTGCCGGGATCGTGGCAGAGTCGGACCCGGACGCCGAGCTGGAGGAAGCCCTGCTCAAGCTCCGGCCCGTCCTTTCGGCCCTCGACCTGGCCTGACGTCGCGACGTCCGCGTAGATCCCACTGGATTCCACGCCACCGAGGGTGGGCAGCGGAACCACAACAGCTCCCAATACTGAGCATCAGCAACACCATTGCCACGCACCGCGTTGTACACGGAGAGGCCGGTTACACATTAAAGTTCCGACATAATGGGCCGTCGCAGTGCACCGGGTCTCGATTGCGGAGTTGTTTCGCGAGAACACGGCGTGGTTGAATTCGTTGCCCTTGCCTGGGCCCATGACAGAATTGCCGGAAATCGTGGGAAATAGTCGTGGTTGTATTGGGTGGGGTGAGAAGTTCGAGTTGGCGGTAGCCGTCAGGGGAGTCTCGATGCGGGGTGCTTCACAAATCGCCGCCCGGTGGGCATTCGCAGCAGCCACCGTGCTGGTAACCGGGGCAGCACTGACCGCCCCAGCCATAGCCCAGACTCCCCCCCAACCCGCTCCCGCCCCCACCGACGGCCTCGGCGGGCTCCTCAACAACCTGCTCCAGCCCGTGGCGCCCATCCTGAACCCGCAGCCCGCCCAGCCGGCGCCCAATCCCGGGGGGTCGACCTCGGGGGGCACGGCGCCCTCGGGTACCACGGCGAAGGCGGCCACAGCGTCGAACATCCCCAAGACGTCGGTGGAGTCCCCCTGCGGGCCGGCCCCGAGGCCGCTGGTCTTCAACCGGACGCCCGGGCGGACCAGCCAGAACCTGGTCAACGCCGCGGTCAAAGATGCGCCGCCCGGTGTCCCGGTCCAGCAGGAGCTGGTCGCGATCGCGGCGCCGTTCCCGGTCGCCGGATCGGCGCACTACCAGGATGACTGGGGCAACTACCGCTCCACACCGTGCCCCCACCTGCACCAGGGCAACGACATCTTCGCCCCGATGGGCGCGCCCGCCGTGGCGCCCGAGGACGGCACCGTGGTGCGCTTCGACTACGAGTCGGTCGGCGGCAACGCGTACTACTTCGCCGGGGCCGACGGCTACTCGTTCTACGGCGCCCACCTCGAGGGATTCGCCCCGGGCCTGAAAGCCGGCGAGCACGTCACCGCCGGGACCGTGCTGGGCTACGTGGGCAACACGGGGGACGCCGCCGGCGGGGCGACCCATCTGCACTTCCAGCTCTACCCGCCCGGGCACGCCTGGAGCAACCCGGTCGATCCCAAGTTCTGGCTGGACGCCTCGCTGAACACCGCGATCGGCAAGGCCGGCGGCGTGGTCGGCCCCGACGACACGGCCGCCCAGATCGCCGCCGCCCCGATCCAGCCCCCGCTGAGCGCCCAGAGCCTGATGGGCTCGGTGCTGCTGGCGGGTGGGCACATCATCACCCAGCCCACGGTGCCGGTATTGCTGTTTGTTCTCCTGGTGCTCGGGGTCATCGGCATCTCGCAGACCCGCACGCTGCGGGTCGCCCGTGACCTGCGGGCCTCCCGGACCGAGGCCGAGGTGCCCGTCTTCCTGGTCGGGGGCACCGCCGGGCTGGTCGCGGCCCAGGCACCCCCCAAACGCAGGCGAAAGGGCGCCGGTGCGGTGACCAACGGGGTACCCGTCGATCATGGCCTCGGCCAGCCCTCCTGGGCGGTGAGCAAGTCGGTGGCGAACTCCGAGAGCCGCACCGCGTCGCCCGTGTCCCGGAGGATCGAGCGGATCGGCGAGGCGTGGGAGAGGTTCCCGACCACGATGAGCCGGCTCGGCACCCGGGCAGACAGTGCCTCCACCAGCAAGCGGGACTCCGTGGGCGGCGACGCCGGGTCGTCCCGGGCGTGGAGTGCGACCAACGGTACGTCCACCCCGGTGATCGACCGGGCGGGCGAGAAGTCCGCCAAGGCGTTCTGGACCCCGGGCGGCAGCGCCGCCACCAGCGACTCGAAGCGCTCCGGATCCCGGTTCGCCAGCAGGTAGTAGGCGGCCCGCGGCCCCGGCGCCAGCCCGGCGGGGTCCCGCCGGGCCCATGCGGCACCGAGCGCCGCCCCATCGGTTTCCCCCAGCAGGTCGGCAAGCTGCCCGGCCGCGATCCCGAGCGCTGACGGATCCGGCTGCCAGGCCACCATCGCCCCGTGGTAGGGCACGGTATGGGTGGTGGCCCCCTGGAGCAGATCAACGAGCCGGTAGTACGTGCCCAGCGTGGCGACGAAGGTGATCCGGCGCTGGATGGCCGGGTCCTGCTCGATGGCCACCAGGGTCATCCCGCCACCGTAGGAGATGGCGAAGATGCCGACCCTGCCCCCGGAGGAGCGCCCGGCCAGGAAGGCCACCGCCTCCCGCACCCGTACCGGGTCCTGCAGGTCGAGGCGCTGCTCGCGCAGGCCCAGCTGGGGGACCAGCACCTGGCGGCCCACCCGGGCGATGGCCTGGGCGAGGTGGACGATGCGGGGGTCGTCCTTGCCCTCGGGGTTCCCCCCGGGCACCAGGACCACGCCCGGCGCCCTCACCAGCCCGGCCGGCCGGTACAGATCGGCGGTGCCGTCGGCGAGGTGGACGAGGCGCCGGCGGGGCGCCGGCGTGAAGACCGACAGCGGGTGGATGGGCGACGGGATGACCTCGGGCACCAGCAGCATGCCCTTCAGCGCCGCCCGGGCGGGGGGGCTGGCCAGGATGGCGGCGATGCAGAGGGCGGGGAGGAGCAGGCGGAGGCGGTGCCGGTTCACCCGGCGACCGCGGCGGCGACCGCGGCCCACACCCGGCGGTGCAGGGCGACGTTTGCCTCCCGGTTGGTGCGGACCTCCAGCAGGTGGACCCCGCCGCCGGCCAGCGCCTCGCCGATCGCCGGGCAGAGGGCCGCAGGCTCGTCCACGAGGCCGTAGGCGCACCTGGCCTCCCGGGCCATGCCGGCGACGTCGATGCCCTGGGGGGTGCCGAAGAGGCGCTCGAAATGCTCTGGGTGCTCCGCCTGGGGAAGGAACGAGAAGATCCCCCCGCCGTCGTTGTTGACCACGACGAACACCGCCGGGGGGTGTTCCCGGGCCAGGGCCAGGCCGTTGCGGTCGTGGAGCATCGAGAGGTCGCCCGCCAACGCCACCACGGGCACCCCGGTCCCCAGGGCCACCCCCAGGGCGGTGGCGGCGAACCCGTCGATGCCGCTGGCCCCCCGGTTCGCCAGCACCCGGAGCCCGGTCCGGGGCCGCATGAACCACTCCAGGTCCCGCACCGGCATGCTGGAGGCCGCCACCAGGACAGCCCCGTCGGGGCAGGCGGCCGCAGTGTCCCGGGCGACCCGGGGCTCACTGGGGGCGGTCTCGGCGTCCAGGACGGCGTCGATGGCGGCGACCGCCGCGGCTTCCGCCTTCATCCAGGCATCCAGCCAGGTCTCCCCCCTGATCTTCCCGCTCCCGTTGGCCGGGCCCGGGCGGACGGCGCCAGCCAATGCTCCGGCGGTCGCCTGCAGATCGGCGACGATCAACTCGCCGGCCGCCCGCTCGGGGTCCTCCCAGGCGGCGTCGGGGTCGATGCGCACCTGGCGAACGCCGGGGTGCAACGCGGCAGCCAGGGCCTTGGAGGTCCCCAGCGCCCCCACCCGGACCACGAGGTCCGGCGTCATGGCGCGGGCGAAGGCGGGGGTGCGCAGCAGCGCCTCGTAGGCCGACACCGCATGGGGGCCACTCCGCAGCCCGGACAGCGGGTCGGCCAGCACCGGCCAGCCCGCCCGCTCGGCAAGGTCCACGAGGGCTGGGGAGGGGGCAATCCCGCCCCCAGCGACGAGGAGGCCGCGTTCGCTGGCGGCGATCTCGCCCGCCAGCCGGGCGGTCAGGGCGGCATCCGGCGCCGCCGGGGCCCGGGAGATCCGGGTCCAGGGCTCCCCGCCCGCCCGGCCGTCGAGGGGGAGCGGGAACCCGGCGGCGTCCGCCACCGGGACCAGCGGGTCCCGGAAGGCGAGGTTCAGCTGCACCGGCCCGGCGGGCGAGCCGGTGGCGGCCGCCCAGGCCTGGCACGCCGTGGAGCGCCAGTAGCGCACGGACCCGGGGTGGGCCTCGGGGACCCCCACCTCGACGAAGAGGCGGACGGCATCGCCGAAGATCTTCAACTGGTCGATGGTCTGGTTGGCCCCGGTGTGGCGGAGCTCGGGGGGGCGGTCGGCGGTGAGGAGGAGCATCGGCGTGCGGGACTGGTGGGCCTCGATAACCGCCGGGAGCAGGTTGGCCACCGCCGTCCCCGACGTGCACAGCACCGCCGCCGGCACGCCGGTGGCCTTCCCGATCCCCAGGGCGCAGAACGCCGAGGAGCGTTCGTCCACCACCACGCGGGTGGCGATGCCGGGGTGCCCGGCGAGCGCCAGGGCCACCGGGGTGGAGCGCGAGCCGGGCGACACGCACGCGTGGTGCACCCCACAGCGCACCAGCTCGTCCACCAGGACGGTGGCCAGAGCGTGCCCGGCGTTCTCGGCCGTCACCGGGCTGCCCCCGCCGCCGCCCAGGCGGCCTCCAGCTCTGCGGTGCGCCCGGTGCCGGCGGCCCACCGGGCCAGCGCCACCGGGTCCACCGCCGGGCGGCGCACGTCCAGGCAACCGCCGACCGGCAGGAGCGGGTCGGCCACCACATCGCCCTCCAGCAGCAGGGCGGTCCCCAGCCCGCAGGCGTAGGGCAGCTCCGGCAGGGCGGCGGCCAGTGCCAGCCCGGCGGCGAGCCCCACCGACGATTCCACCGCCGAGGAGACCACGGCGGGGAGGCCGAGGGCCTCGGCCACGGCCAGCGCCCGCTCCACCCCGCCCAGGGGCTGCACCTTGAGCACCGCCACGTCCGCCACCCCCCGCATGTCAAGGTGGAGGGGGTCGGGGGCCAGCCGGATCAGCTCGTCGGCGGCCAGCGCCACGTCCACCCGCCGCCGGAGCGCCCGCATATCCTCGGCTGTGGGCACCGGCTGCTCGACGTACTCCAGGTCGAAGGCCGCCAGGCGCCGGATCTGGCGGGCGGCCTCGTCGAGGTCCCAGGCAGCGTTGACGTCCAGGCGGATCCGGCCTCCGGGGCCGAGAGCATCCCGCACCGCCTCGACCCGGGCGGCGTCGTCCCCCTCGCCCACTTTGATCTTGGCGGTGCTGCAGCCCGATGCCCGGACCACTTCGTAGGCCCGCTCGGGCGTGGTGGCCGGCACGGTCACGTTGACCGGGACCGCCGACCGCACCGGAGCAGGCCAGGGCCGGCACGCGGCCTCCTCGGCGGCCGCCCGCCAGCGGGCCGTGAGCGGCGGGCCGTACTCCGGGAAGGGCGAGAACTCGCCCCAGCCGGCGGGGCCGTGGACCAGCAGCCCCGACCGGGCGGTCACGCCCCGGAAGCGCAGCCGGAGGGGCAAGTCGAACGCCCCGGCAACGGTGGCGGTCACCGCCCGATCCACAGCCCGATGGTCAGGAGCCCCCCGTACACGGTCTGCAGCCGGGCGGTGGCCACCAGCGCCTGGATCAACCCGGGGCCGTCGGTCCGGGTGCGGACCAGGCGCAGCGGTTTCAGGGCCAGCGGGGCAGCGAGCAGACCGATGAGGATTCCCCAGGCCCGGAAGCCCAGGGCGGCGCCCGCGGTGATGGCGAATGCCCCGGCGACGATCCCGGTGTAGAGCGCCTGGGCCCGCCGCCGGCCGACGCGGACCGCCAGCGTGGCCTTGCCCGCCGCGGCGTCGGTGTCCACGTCCCGGATGTTGTTGACCAGCAACAGGGCCGCCGCCAGCAGGCCCACCGGCACCGCCGCCACCGACGCCCGGGCGAGGATCTTCTCGGTCTGGACGTAGGCGGAGCCGATGGTGCCCACCAGGCCGAAGAACACGAAGACGAAGACCTCGCCGAGGCCCAGGGAGGCGAGCGGCTTCGGTCCCCCGCTGTAGCCCAGGGCGGCGGCAAAGGAGAGGAGGCCCACGACGATCACCTGCGGGCCGATCCGGGCCGCCAGCGCCAGGCCGGGCACCGAGGCCACCGCCAGGGCGACGCCGGTGGCCAGGCGCATCGCGTTGGGGCTGACGACACCCGCGGCCACCAGGCGCCGGGGGCCGAGCCGGGTGTGGGTGTCCACCCCCTTCACGCCGTCGAAGTAGTCGTTGGCGTAGTTGACGGCGATCTGCACGGCGACCGCCGCCACCAGGGCGGCGAAGAAGCGCCAGGCGATGAAGCGCCCCGCCGCGGCAGTGCCCACGAGCACGCAGACCACCCCCGCCCCGAGCGTCTTGGGGCGGGCGGCCTCGACGAAGGCGCGCCAGCCAGGGCGCACTGGGGGACCGGGCACCGGCTGCGGGTTAGGGGCGCCAGGGAAAGGCGTCGAAGCGGGGCGGCCGCTTTTCCTTGAAGGCGTTGCGACCCTCCTGGGCTTCCTCGTTCATGTAGAAGAGCAAGGTGGCATCGCCGGCGAACTGCTGCAGCCCGGCGAGGCCGTCGGTGTCGGCGTTGAAGGCTGCTTTCAGCATCCTGATGGCGAGCGGGCTCATGATCAGGATGCGCCGGGCCCAGGCCAGCGTGGCCTCCTCCAGCTGCTCCAGCGGCACCACTTTGTTGACCAGGCCCATGGTGAGGGCCTCCTCGGCGCTGTACTGCTCGCACAGGAACCAGATCTCCTTCGCCTTCTTGAGCCCCACCATGCGGGCGAGGAGACCGCAGCCGTAGCCGCCGTCGAAGGAGCCCACCTTGGGGCCTGCCTGGCCGAAGATGGCGTTGTCGGCGGCCACCGTCAGGTCGCACACCACGTGCAGGACATGGCCGCCGCCGATGGCGTAGCCGGCCACCATGGCGATCACCGGCTTGGGGATCCGGCGGATCTGGATCTGCAGGTCCAGCACGTTGAGGCGGCCGACGCCGGCCTCGTCCACGTAGCCGTCGTCGCCCCGGATCTTCTGGTCACCGCCGGAGCAGAACGCCCGGGTGCCCGCTCCGGTCAGGATGACGACGCCCACCGCCGGGTCGTTGCGGGCC
This sequence comes from Actinomycetota bacterium, assembly GCA_035765775.1. Taxonomy (NCBI): domain Bacteria; kingdom Bacillati; phylum Actinomycetota; species Actinomycetota bacterium. The sequence goes on from DASTWV010000002.1 coordinate 22,997, forward strand.
GCCTCGAAGGCGGTGGCCATCTCCGACACGGTGCGGGGGCGGAAGGCGTTCAGGACCTCGGGCCGGTTGATGGTGATCTTGGCGATGCCGCCCTCAGGCAATGACGTCTCGTAGAGGATGTCGGTGTAGTCTCCCGACCGCTTCCATTCCATGAGCTTTCACTCCTAAAGTAAACACTCCGATGGTCGAGGGTACCGTAACACGATGAGCAGCCTCGTCGCCCTCCGGCAGGCCCTGACCAGCACCCAGCCTTCGGGTGCGCGGTCTGCCCCCGACTTCCTGGCGGCCCTGCGCCGGGTCTGGGAGGCGGGCGACGCCGTCCTGCCGCTCCCGGTCACCCTCCCGGAGCCCGAGGTGGAGCGCCTGCTGGCCGAGCTGCGCCCGTCCCGGGTGCTGTCTGAGACCGGGGAGCGGCCCCTGCCGGATGGCGTTCCGGTGGACGACGGGACCGCACTGGTCGTGCCCACATCGGGGACCACGGGGGCGCCCAAGGGTGTGGTCCTGACCCACGCCCAGTTGCGGGCCTCGGCGATGGCCACCGCCGCCCGGCTCGGGACCGGCGCCGGCGACCGGTGGCTGTGCTGCGTGCCGCCGAGCCACATCGCCGGGCTGATGGTGCTGGTGCGCTCGGCCCTCGCCGGGAGCGAACCGATCCTGCATCCCCGCTTCGACGTCGGGGCGATCGCCGCCGAGACATCGGCGGCGCTGGTGTCCCTGGTGCCCACGATGCTGCGCCGGCTGCTGGCGGCGGGGGTGGACGTCGCCCGGTTCCGCTGGATCCTGCTGGGGGGCGGGCCGATCCCCCCGTCGCTGGTGGCCGAGGCGGAGGCTGCCGGGGCGCACATCGTGACCACGTACGGCATGACCGAGACGTGCGGCGGGGTCGTGTACGACGGCCACCCGCTCCCCGGTGTGCGGGTGGCGGTGGAGGACGGCGAGATCCGGCTCTCCGGGCCGATGGTGATGTCCGGGTACCGCCTGCGGCCGACCGAGACCGCGGCGGTCCTGCAGGACGGCTGGTTCCGCACCGCCGATGCCGGCGAGCTCGAACCCGGTGGGCGTCTGCGGGTGCTGGGCCGGCGCGACGACCTCATCGTCACCGGCGGCGAGAAGGTCGCCCCGGTGGAGGTCGCCACGGTGCTGGGCGAGCATCCCCGGGTGGCCGAGGCGGCCGTGGTGGGGCAGCCCGACCCCGAGTGGGGTCAAGCGGTGGTGGCGATCGTCGCCCCGCTGGCGGGCGCCGATCCGCCGTCGTTGGCCGATCTCCGGGCCTTCGTGAGCGAGCGGCTGGCGCACTACAAGGCGCCCCGCCACCTCGTGGTGGTGCCCGAGCTCCCCCGGGGGCCGACGGGAAAGCCGGTGGGCCTCCGGGAGCTGGCCGAACGGGCGTTGGCGGAGCGGGGCCTCGCCGAGTAGCCCGGGCCTAGCCCGGGCCCGGTTCCTGTGAGCATGAACCACCGCCACGGTGGTTGAGCGTCACAAGAACGTCCCCGGCGCCGAAATATTTGGAAATCTTGACCGGCCCGGCGGGCGCCCGTCGATGCCGGTCGTTGCGCCCCCCCAGTGAGATGCTTATGGCCATGTCCGAGCGCCGCCGAGCCAGCAGCTCCTTCGGGGGATCACGTCCCACTCCCGCCACCAAACCGATCGAGCCCGAACCTGAGGAAGGCGAGCCGGTCGAGCACTCTGCGCCCGGGGCCCGGCAGCCCGTTGTCCCGGACGCCGCCCGGGAACCGTCCGCGGCCCCGTCGCCGTTCCTCGAGGCCCTGGCCGAGCTCCTCGTCCAGCGGGGCATCGAGGTGCCCAAGGGCCTCGGGGAGGCCCCACCCGCCGCCTATGCGGCCCAGGGGGCGGGGGCGGTCGCCATGCTCGCCCGCCTCAACGACACCGACCTGGCCGAGCGCGCCGCCAAGGTGGCGGGCTGGCAGGCCCGCCAGACCCTCCGGGCGCAGCAGGTCTGGGACTCCTCGCCGCTGATCGGCGAGCTGCGCCGGCGGGGCCTGGACGAGCCCCCGAGGCCCGCCCGGCCGGCCGGGGTGGCGTTCTCGCTCAAGCGCCCGCTCGCCGAGTGGAGCGATGAGGAGTTGCAGGACGCCGCCCGGGAGTGGGCCCGGATCGGGCAGTAGCGCCGAGGCCGGCAAACTCGACCTGGCGGCCCGAACCTAGGGGCTACCCACTGGAAACAGCGACGGGCCAATCGTTCTGCTCGACGCTCACGCCGTCAGTCCGAGTCCTCCAGGAACTCGTCTGCCCAGTGCCGGAAGTTGTGCCGGAAGTGGCCCAGGTCGTAGGTCACCAGCTCGTCGCCCTCCCAGACCGCCCCGCACTCCTGCGCCAGCCGCGGGTCGTCCATGCCGACGGGCTCCTCCCCGGTCCACTGGAAGTCCACCATGCCGTCGGGGGTGCGCCGGCCAAGCAGCACCCGGGGCCCCTGGTTGACGCCGCCGGTGACCATTACGGCGCCACCGCCATGCCCACGATGGGCTTGTTCAGCGGCATCCCGCCCGCCGAGCCGAAGGACGTGGCGCCCTGGCCGTAGTTGAAGACGCCGCCGTCGGAGGCCCCCAGGAAGTAGCCGCTGCCGTCGGGCACCGCCCCGATGCCCACGATGGGCTTGTTCAGGTGCATCCCGCCCGCCGAGCCGTCGAAGGCGGCGTCGCCGTAGTTGAAGATGCCGCCGTCTGCCGCCGCCAGCCAGTAGCCACCGCCGTCGGGCATGGCCGCCATCCCGACGATCGGCTGGTTGAGGTGGACGGACCCGGCCGAGCCCACGAACTGGGCGTCGCCGAAGGCAAAGATGCCGCCGTCGGAGGCCACCAGCCAGTACCCCCCGCCATCGGCCGTGGCTGCCATCCCCACGATGGGCTTGTTCAAGTGGATGGACCCGGTGGAGCCCTGGAACTTGGCGGAGCCGAAGGCAAAGATGCCGCCGTCGGAGGCCACCAGCCAGTACCCGTTCCCGTCGGGCGTGCGGGCCATCCCCACGATGGGCTTGTTCAGGTGGATGGAGCCCGTCGATCCCTGGAAGATGGCGTCGCCGTAGGAGAAGATCCCGCCGTCCGAGGCCACCAGCCAGTACCCGAAACCCGTGGGCGTGGCTGCCATCCCCACGATGGGCTTGTTCAGGTGGATGGACCCGGCCGAACCGGCGAAGGTGGTGCTGGGGCCGTAGTTGAAGATGCCGCCGTCCGAGGCCACCAGCCAGTAGCCCTGCCCGGGCTTGTGCACCCAGTTGATGACCGCCGTGGCCGAGGGGTCGCCCGGGTCCAGGGTGTCGTCGTCCTGCAGGTCCACGAAGGCCACGATCTCATCGAAGCCTATGTTGGCCCCCTGCTCCTGGAACCCCACCTGGCCCTGCTGGTCGCTGCTACCCGAGGAGGTGGTGGACTGGGCGTTCACGCCCAGCACGCTGAAGCGGACCAGGGCGCCGGGGTACGGCGCCCCGAACTGGTCGTTCACCTGGGCGATCAGGTTCTGGGTGTTGCCGATCACCTGCGAGCTCAGTCGGGGCGTCAGGGTGATCGCGCTGGCCACCGGGGTCTGCCAGGTGGCGGTGACCGGGGACGAGGTGATCCCGTGGGCCGAGGCGACGATGGTGGACGTCCCGGTGACGTTGGAGCTGAACTTGAACACGGCGTTGCCCCCCGAGGTGAGTGCCGAACCCGAGGTTGCCCCCGCCCCGGTCACCGTGAAGCTGACCTGGGTGCCGTCGCCCACCGGGATGCTGGCCGAGTCCAGAACGTTGGCGCTGACCACGTCGTTGCCCCCCACCGGTGCCAGGCCGTTGGGGTTCTGCTGGGTGAGGGTGATCGACGCCGGGTCCCCGGCGAACGTGGCGGTGGCCTTGGCGGACAGCGTCCGGCCGCCGGCCCCCTGGGTGGACGCCGTGATGTTCGTCGTGCCGGCTTTGGAGTTGGTGAAGCTGAACCCGGCGTTGCCGTTGGCGTCGGTTGCCTGGTTGCCCGAGGTGGGCGACTCGCCGCCGGTACCCGATAGCGAGAAGGCCACCGTGGCGCCCTGAACCGGGTTGCCCGTGCCATCCACCACCGTGGCGGTGATGCGCACGCTGTCCCCGACGTGGTTGAAGGTGGCGACCGGCGAGACCTGCATTGCCGCCGGGACGCCCAACCACTGCACGGTCACCTGCACCGGGTTCGCCTGCCCCGGTGTGCCCGCGTTGATGGTGTCGGTGCCGGAGAGCTGGCTGGAGTAGCCCTGGGCGCAGGCCGTCTGCAGCAGGCCGCTGACCGTGCACGAGAACTGGAAGCCCTGGTTGGGGCCGGAGACCACCGTGAAGTTCACCGTGACCGGGCCGAGCAGCGTCGGCGAACTGATGGTCGCCGTCAGGTCGACGGTGGTTCCGACCGTCGCCGGGGAGCCGGCCACGGTCACGCCCGTGACCGTCGTGCCCGCCTGGGCCTGCGCCGGGGCCGCCAGGAGCGGGCCCAGCATGGCGCCCACAAAGGTGGCGAGGACGAGGAGGTGTCCGAACGGGGCGAGACGCCCCCCTTGCACTGCCCGACGAGACGCCTTGCCCATTCGAAGCACCGCTGGCTCCTTCGGCTGCTGGGAGGTCCTCCACAGGACCCGCTCACGAGATGGTCGGCGACATAATCGCGCTGCTTGAGGGCGCCAGCCGGGTCCCAAGGCCCGGCACCCAGGAAAGCGGCTATCATTTTCCTGGGCCCGCTCCGGCTGGGAGCACCGTGCGAGCAGCTTGCGAGCAGCTTGGGAGCGGGTTTGTGACGTCCGGCCCCGGTCCGGCCAGCTTGGCCCGGTGCCGGCACCGGTGCAGCCGCCCCCTTAGCTCAGTCGGCAGAGCACGGCCATGGTAAGGCCGGTGTCCGCGGTTCGATTCCGCGAGGGGGCTCCGAGGCCGTCACCTGGTTTGAAGATTCAGGCAGTTCAAGTGGTTCGGGCAGGTCGGCGAGGCTGAAAAGCCCCGTCTGGTAGCATCTGGCGGCGTAGCTCAGTGGCAGAGCAAGCGGCTCATAATCGCTGTGTCGGCGGTTCGAATCCGCCCGCCGCTACCTGGGTCGGAAACGGGTGGGGCAGCGGTTGATCGTGAGAATGCTGAGAGATGAAAGGTGCTGGGAGGTAAGCGATGGCAAAGAAGAAGTTCGAGCGTAACAAGCCCCACGTAAATATTGGTACCATCGGTCACATCGACCACGGCAAGACCACGCTTACCGCGGCCATCACCAAGGTGCTCGCCAGCAAGGGCTGGGCCGACTTCACTCCCTTCGACCAGATCGACAAGGCTCCGGAGGAGCGCGCCCGGGGCATCACCATCGCCATCGCCCACGTGGAGTACCAGACCGCCAACCGGCACTACGCCCATGTGGACTGCCCGGGTCACGCCGACTACATCAAGAACATGATCACCGGCGCCGCCCAGATGGACGGTGCCATCCTGGTGGTCTCCGCAGCCGACGGCCCGATGCCCCAGACCCGGGAGCACGTGCTGCTGGCCCGCCAGGTCGGCGTGCCCTACATCGTCGTGGCGATGAACAAGGTGGACATGGTCGACGACCCCGAGATCCTCGACCTGGTCGAGCTCGAGGTGCGCGAGCTGCTCACCAGCTACGACTTCCCGGGCGACGACGTCCCGGTGGTGCGCATCTCGGCCCTCAAGGCCCTCCAGGGCGACCCCGACGCCGAGGCCGGGATCATGGAGCTGATGGCGGCGTGCGACAGCGCCATCCCCCAGCCGGTGCGAGACATCGACAAGCCGTTCCTCATGCCGATCGAGGACGTCTTCACCATCACCGGCCGCGGCACCGTGGTGACCGGGAGGGTGGAGCGCGGCAAGGTCAGGGTCTCCGACGAGGTCGAGATCGTGGGGATCCGCAACCAGACCCGCAAGAGCGTGTGCACCGGCGTCGAGATGTTCCGCAAGCTCCTCGACGAGGGCCAGGCAGGCGACAACGTGGGCATCCTGCTGCGTGGGGTGGACAAGAACGAGGTCGAGCGCGGGCAGGTGCTGTCCAAGCCGGGCTCGATCACGCCCCACACCGAGTTCGAGGGCCAGGTCTATGTCCTGTCCAAGGACGAGGGCGGGCGCCACACGCCGTTCTTCAACAACTACCGCCCGCAGTTCTACTTCCGGACCACTGACGTCACCGGCCAGGTCGACCTGCCCGAGGGCACCGAGATGGTCATGCCGGGCGACCACACCTCGATGTCGGTGAAGCTGATCCAGCCCATCGCCATGGAGGAGGGCCTCCGATTCGCCATCCGTGAGGGTGGCCGGACGGTGGGGGCCGGTCAGGTCAGCAAAATTAACAAATAGAGCAAACCGGGAAACGGTGGAGTGACCTATGGCTTCTAGCGACAAGCGGCCTCATGTGACCCTGGCTTGCCAGGAGTGCAAGCGGCGCAACTACATCACCACCAAGAACCGCTCGAAGCAGCAGGGGCGGATCGAGATGAACAAGTACTGCCGCTGGTGCCGCTGCCACCGGCTGCACCGGGAGACCCGCTGAGCGGTCGTCTGGCTGACCGCGTCGCCATCGTTACCGGCGCAGGCCGGGGGATCGGCGCAGCCACGGCGAAGCTGCTCGCCGCCGAGGGTGCCTCGGTGGTGGTCAACGACGTGGATGCCGGTCCCGCCGGCGAGGTGGTGGATGCCATCACCGCGGCCGGCGGCACGGCGGTCGCCAACGCCGACAATGCGGTGGAGGGCGCCGGCGCCCAGGCCCTGGTGGGTACCGCCGTGGAGCGCTTCGGCCGCCTGGACATCCTGATCAACAACGCCGGCATCACCCGGGACAAGATGTTCCACACCATGCCCGAGGAGACGTTCAACTTCGTGCTGGACGTCAACCTGCGCACTGCCTTCAACGCCACCCGGGCCGCCGTCGACCACATGCGGGCGGCCGCCAAGGCGGAGACCGCTTCGGGGGGCCACCCCGCCTACCACCGCAAGATCACCTTCACCTCGTCCACGTCCGGGCTCCTGGGCAACGCCGGGCAGTCCAATTACGGGACCGCCAAGATGGCGCTGATCGGCATGGCCCGGACCCTGTGCATCGAGTTGGGAAGCTTCCACATCAACGTGAACGTGGTGGCGCCCGGGTTCATCGAGACCCGGCTGACCGCAGCCAAGGAAACCTCGACCGATCCCGACCTCGGCATCCCCGAGGGCCTCCGCAACCTGGCGATGATGATGATCCCGCTCGGCTACGCCGGGCAGCCCGAGGACGTGGCCAAGGCCCACCTCTACCTCTCATCGCCGGATTCCGACTACATCACGGGCCAGACGCTGGTGGTGGCCGGGGGCCTCGCCCGCTACTGAAGCTTTTCTCATCCCCGGGTAGGTACCAGGTACGTAACCTGAGGGCGCCCGGCGCCGTCCAACCCTACTGAAGGACCAGGTGTGGACGTACCAACCGAAGTCATCGAGGCGTGCCAGCAGGGGCGTTCCGAAGCGTTCGAGGAGCTGGTGCGCCTGACGCAGCGGGATGTCTACACGCTTGCGCTGCGGCTGACCGGCAACCCGGACGACGCGGCCGACGTGACCCAGGAGGTCTACATCCGGCTGCTGCGTTCCATCCGGACCTTCCGCGGCGAGGCCAAGTTCTCGACGTGGCTGTACCGGGTGACCTCGAGCGTCGCGATCACGGCCCTGCGCAAGCGGGCCCGGCGCCGCCACGAAGTCTCCCTGGACGAGCAGCGCTGGGAGGACTGGAAGGGATCGGCATCGGAGGAACCGGGGCCCGAGCTGGACCGGCGGGAGTTGGCGCAGCACCTGGAGGCGGCGCTGGCAACCCTGCCCGAGGGCTACCGCAGCGTCGTGGTGCTGCGGGACGTGTACGGGATGTCGTTGGCGGAGGTGGGTGAGCAGGTGGGCATCAGCGAAGGGGCGGCCAAGGTCCGGCTCTTCCGCGCCCGCCAGAAACTGATGGAACTGTTGAAGGACGAGGAGACGGAAGCGCCCCGCGCCGACCGCCGGAAGCGCCGGGCAGCCCAGGGGGTTGCAAAGGGAGTACGAGCAGGACATGGGAGGGAGTCAAGCAATGGAATGTCGTGAGGCGGCGGAACACCTCCCCGCATACCTGGATGCAGCCGCCGGCCCCGCCGCCACTGCCCTCGAGGCACACCTGGGCACCTGTAGCGCCTGCCGGGCCGACCTCGACCGCTACCGGGCACTGAGCGGCGCCCTGGCCGGGCTGGCCAGCCGGACCGTGGAGCCGCCCGCGTGGCTGCAGCCCGCCATCATCTCCAGCCTGCGGGCGCACTCGGCCCACCGCCTGGCGGTACTGGACCGGACGCCGCTGGCGCTGACCGACCGCCGCCTGGCCGCCGCCGGCGGTGCCCTGGTGCTGGGCGTGGCGAGCGCGGCGGGAGTGGCGGTGCTCGCCCGGCGGAACCGGCGCCGGCGCACCCGCCTGCGGGCCGCCATCGCCTGAGCCGGCTGTAACCTCCCCCCGCTCCGCCTCGTCGAATCAGGTGTAAGGCGGGACCGACCGGCCCGACGGACCGGAAGGGAATCCCGGCAAGCGCCTCCACCTGAGGCGAAGGAGGACGGCAGTGGTCATCGCAGTCGCAGTCGTGATGGGGATCATCGGTGGGCTGGTGGTCAAGGCTCTGTTCCTCAAGGAGTCCAAGCTGGCCTGGGACGCGATCTTCGGCCTGGTAGGCGGCGTCGCGGCCTATTACCTCTACCGCTCGCTCTCGACGGACGTTCTCCGGGCGGTCTTCGCCCTCGGCACCGCCGTCGTGATCGCCGGCCTGCTGCACGAGGCATGGACCCGCTTCTTCTCGAAGACGGCGTAGTTACCCAGTTTCTCGGGAGGCGGGGGCGCTCAGCGCCCCCGCCGCCGCGTCCGGCCCGGGTCCGGCCCGGGTCCGGCCCGCGTCCCGGCCCATGGGGGCGGGACGACGGCACCGATTGCTCGCCCAACAGCCGGTCTCTATACTGGGCCCGGCCGTAGTGGGCGAATGTTGCGCGCAAAGGCCCGTAGCTCAATTTGGTAGAGCACCGGTCTCCAAAACCGGCGGTTGGGGGTTCAAGTCCCTCCGGGCCTGCCAAACCTTAGAGTCCCGACCGAGCCCTGGACGAGCGAAGCATGTGGTAGGGGGAGTTGAGCAGTGAACCGAGAGACCAAGCGGGCGATGAAAAAGCGGGAGGACGCCGCCGACAAGCTGAAGCGGCCGACCCCCCAACAGGTGGCCGCCAAGCGGAAGCGGACCAAGCCCCGCGAGTTCGTGAAGGAGGTCCGCGGCGAGCTGGCCCGGGTGGCCTGGCCGAACCGGACCGAGGTGTTCACCTACACCCTCGTCGTGCTGGTGTCGGTCACCTTCTTCATGGTGGTCATCGGCGGCCTCGACTACGCCTTCACCAAACTTGCCGTGAAGCTGATCTCCGGTGGATGAGCCGGGGCTGGAGGACGAAGAGATGATCACCGATACCGCAGACGTCGAGGCCGAGACCACCACGGAGGAACCCACCGCCGAGGAGGAACCTGCCGAGGAGCTCGCCGAGGAGGAGTTCATCCCGCCCGCCGAGCGGCCGGGGGACTGGTACGTCGTGCACACCTACGCCGGCTACGAGAACAAGGTCAAGGCCAACCTCGACACCCGCATCCGTTCCATGAACATGGAGGACAAGATCTTCGAGGTTGTGATCCCGGTCGAGGACGTGATCGAGTTCAAGGGCGGCAAGAAGCAGGTGGTCCAGAAGCGGGTCTTCCCCGGCTACCTGATGGTGCGGATGTACGTCGACGACGACTCCTGGTACGTCGTGCGCAACACCCCCGGCGTCACCGGGTTCGTGGGCTCAGGGGCCAAGCCGGTCCCGCTGGCGGCCCGGGAGGTCGAGAAGATCCTCCAGGTGAAGCCGGTGGAGCGCCTGAAGCCGCGCCTGGAGTTCGAGATGGGCGAGAGCGTGCGGGTCGTCACCGGGCCGTTCGCCAATTTCACCGGCACCATCTCCGACATCAACGTTGACCAGTCGAAGGTCAAGGTCCTGGTCAACATCTTCGGCCGGGAAACCCCGGTGGAGCTTTCCTTCGAGCAGGTCGCCAAGCTGTAGCTCGCAGGTTCGGCATCCGGAAAGGATCGGTCCCATGGCAGGCCCAGCACCACGTAAGAAGCGCAAGGTCGCAGCCATCGTGAAGCTGCAGATCCCGGCTGGGCAGGCCACCCCCGCCCCCCCGGTGGGCACAGCCCTCGGTCCCCACGGCGTGAACATCATGGAGTTCGTGCGCAGCTACAACGAGCGCACGGCCTCACAGGTGGGCACGGTGGTCCCGGTCCAGGTCACGGTGTACGAGGACCGCAGTTTCGAGTTCGTCCTGAAGACCCCGCCCGCCTCGGTCCTGCTGAAGCAGGCCGCCAAGGCGCCGAAGGGATCGCCCGAGCCGCACAAGACCAAGGTGGGCACCATCAGCCGGGACGACGTGCGCCGCATCGCCGAGCTGAAGCTGCCGGACCTCAACGCCTACGACGTCGACCAGGCAATGCGCATCATCGAAGGGACCGCCCGCTCGATGGGTGTGTCGGTCGAGAGTTAATTTTTCGTTCGCTTTCGTGGGAGATCCCGGCCGTTCGGGCGGGGGTCGCCGGGACCACTGGAGGTCTGAGATGGCACCGAAGGGCAAGCGGTACGAGTCTGCGGCGAAAGCCTTCGAGCGGGACACGTTCTACGGCGCCGCTGAGGCGCTGACCCTGGCCAAGTCGCTGGCCACGGCGAAGTTCGACGAGACCATGGAGCTGAACCTCCGCCTCGGCGTCGATCCCCGCAAGGCCGACCAGGTGGTCCGGGGCTCGGTGAGCCTGCCCAAGGGCACCGGCAAGCAGGTGCGGGTGGCGGTCTTCGCCCAGGGCGACAAGGCCCGCGAAGCCGAGGAGGCGGGGGCCGAGATCGTAGGTGCCGCCGACCTGGTGGACCGCGTGCAGAAGGGCTTCACCGACTTCGATGTGGCCATCGCCACCCCCGACCTCATGCCGCAGGTGGGCAAGCTGGGCAAGATCCTCGGTCCCCGGGGCCTTATGCCCAACCCGAAGTCGGGCACGGTGACCCCGGACGTGGCCAAAGCAGTGGGCGAGGTGAAGGCGGGCAAGATCGAGTACCGCACCGACCGCCAAGCCAACGTGCACACCGTGATCGGCAAGGCCTCGTTCCCCGTCGAGGCGCTGACCGAGAACTACCTGGCCGTGATCGACGAGGTCACCCGGGCCAAGCCGGCAGCGGCCAAGGGCAAGTACATCAAGTCCGCAACGATCTCCTCGACGATGGGCCCGGGCGTGCGCATCGACACCGCCCGGATCAAGGAGCTGGCCGGCGAGGGAGCCGCAACCGCCAGCTGAGCCGCATCTCGCTCGCTGGCTACTGGCCGACCGGCCAGTGCTCGATGACGATTCCGGGCATGGGAAAGTCCTTCACATTGCCGGTGGCGAGCCGTGCCCCAACGCCGGCTGCCGCGGCCGCCACGAGGCAATCGGCTTGACTGAGCGTTGTCCCGTGGGCGGCGAAGGTTCGTCGCCATGCCGCGGCTTGTTCCGCCACCCGGCGGCCCAGGACAGCCAGCCGGAGTCCGTCGAGGAGTAGCGCCACCGCCGCTTCCTCTCCGGGGTGGCATCCTCGCAGCAATTCTTCGATATTGATGGCCGAGGTGAACGGCGTGTCGCCCGCGGCCCGGAGACTGCGCAGGCGGCCTCCAGCGGGCCGCCCACGGAGCGCGTCGATGAGGACCGTGGTGTCGAGCAGGATTGCGCCCACGCGGCCCCGGGTCAGCCGACCCGGCGCTCGTCGCCCCTGCGCTGGGCGTGGACCCAAGCGCCCGGATCCTCATCCCAGTCGTGGTCGCGGTCGGGGATGCCACCCAACGCAGCGATCACGTCGTCCCAACGTCGCTCGTCCTCCAGCACGCGCCGGATGGTCTCGGAGATGAACGCGCTGCGGTGCCGGGGACCGACGCGCTCATCAAGCGCCGCGACCAAGTCGTCCTCAAGTACAATGTGTAGACGCACGCCCACAAGCTAGCACACACATCTCGGTGTGCGCCCGCGACGCGGATACTGCCCTTCGCAGCAGAGAAGAGAGTTCCGGATAAGTCTGTGAGTGTTTAGGGGTGCTATAGGATACTGAGCACTCACAGACTATGTCACCGTGTAGCGAGATGCCTAAAGTGGCCGGGAATATGCTTCTGATTGGCCCTCCGGCGCGGCGGAAGCCCGGGCCCGCCCTCTGGTACCATGACCCCGCCGTAGACCGCCGGTGGCCCGCCAGCTTAGGGCCCGAAATCGTCCGGGACCGCCCGGAGAGCCTGCCGAGGCGCACGAGGAGTCGATCATTCGCGCGGCCTGCCGTCTCCGGCGGGCCGTTTTTTTGTTCCGGCGACAGGAAGGTCGAAACGCTATGCCCAAGCCAGAGAAGGTCGAGGCGATCGAGGAGCTGGTGGGCGACTTCACCAGCTCGCAGGCCGCCCTGCTCGCCTCGTTCCGGGGCCTGAAGGTCGCCGAGCTCACCGAGCTCCGGCGGGCACTCACCCCCACCCAGACCGAGTTCAAGGTGGTCAAGAACACCCTGGCCCGCATCGCCGCCCGGGAGGCCGGCATGGAGGCCCTGGTGCCGCTGCTCGAAGGCTCCACCGCCATTGCCTTCGTCAAGGGCGACCCGGTGGCCGCCGCCAAGGGCTTGGACGAGGTGGCCAAGAAGTACCCGGCCCTCGTCGTCAAGGGCGGCCTGATGGACGGCAAGGTGCTGACCCCGGAGCGTGCCCTCGCCCTGGCGAGCGTGAAGCCGCGGGAGGTGCTCCTCGCTGGCCTCGCCGGGGCCATCAAGTCACCGGTGGCCACCGTGGTGGGCATGGTGGCCGCCCCGGTCCGCAGCCTGGCCTACGCCTTCGGTGCCTACCGGGACAAGCTGAGTGGCGGCGACACCCCGCCCGCCGCCGAGCCCGAAGCGGCATAACCACTAACCAACCAACAAGAACAACCAGAGAGGAGAACACCATGGCCAAGCTTTCGACCGACGAGCTGCTGGACGCGATCGGCTCGCTGACCCTGCTCGAGGTCTCAGACTTCGTAAAGGCCTTTGAGGAGCGCTTCGGCGTCTCCGCCGCTGCGCCGGTTGCGGTTGCCGCGGCGGGCGGCGGGGCTGGGGCAGCGGCCGAGCCCGAGGAGGAGAAGGACGAGTTCGACGTCATCCTCCTGGCCGCCGGCGAGAAGAAGATCCAGGTCATCAAGGAGGTCCGTGCCCTCACCCAGCTCGGGCTGAAGGAAGCCAAGGACCTGGTGGACGGTGCCCCCAAGCCGGTGCTCGAGAAGGTCAACAAGGAGACGGCCGAGAAGGCCAAGGCCCAGCTCGAGTCCGCCGGAGGGTCGGTCGAACTCAAATAGGCGGTGCACCCGGCCCGGCCGCCCGCAGGTTGGGAAGTCTTGACAACCTCGGGCGCCCGGGCCTACCATGCCTAGGTCTTCTCAAAACTGGATACGAGTCTGCGACTTCGGCCAACGATTTAGGTTGACGGGCGGTAGCCATGGTGCTACTATGCCCGTTTGCTGTGTTTCTGCACTCATTTCAGCGGACCCAGACCACCAGCAGGCGCGCAATGGGGGAAATCTCGCGCTCGCCAACCGGCCAAGTGAACGTTCTCGTAGTTTGATCGCGTACGTGACCCACACGTCGTACCAGCCGTAGAAGGAGGCACTGCTTGCCCAGCTCTTCCTCGCGCCAGCGACTTTCGTTTGCCCGCTTCCCCGAAATCCAGCCCGTGCCCGACCTCGTCGCCATCCAGCGGGAGTCGTTCGACTGGTTCCTGCACGAGGGTCTCCGGGAGACCTTCCGGGACATGTCACCGGTGGAGGACTTCACCGGCAACCTCCAGCTCGACTTCGGCGAGCACCGCTTCGATGAGCCCAAGCACACCGTCCAGGAGTGCAAGGAGAAGGACATGACCTTCTCCGCGCCTCTGTTCGTGACCGCTACGTTCATGAACAAGGAGACCGGGGAGATCAAAGAGCAAACCGTCTTCATGGGCGACTTCCCCATGATGACGAACAAGGGCACCTTCGTCATCAATGGGACGGAACGGGTCGTGGTCTCGCAGCTGGTCCGCTCCCCGGGCGTGTACTTCGACCGGACGCTGGACAAGACCTCGGACCGGGAGATCTTCGCCGCCAAGGTGATCCCCGCCCGTGGCGCCTGGCTGGAGTTCGAGACCGACAAGAAGGACACCGTCGGGGTGCGGATCGACCGCAAGCGCAAGCAGAACGTCACCGTGCTGCTGAAGGCGATGGGGCTGTCCTCCGAGGAGATCCTCTGGCTGTTCGACGACGCCGAGTCGATCCGCATCACCCTGGAGCGGGACCACATCGAGACCGCCGACGAGGCCCTCATGGACATCTACCGCAAGCTGCGGCCGGGCGAGCCCCCGACGCCGGACTCGGCGCGCACGCTGCTGGAGAACCTGTTCTTCAACTGGAAGCGCTACGACCTGGCCAAGGTGGGCCGCTACAAGGTGGACAAGAAGCTGGGCACCTCGAACGAGGCGATGACCACGGTCCTCAACCGGCTGCACGAGGAACTGACCGCCAATGACAAGCCCGGCAAGGAGCCGCAGGAGCAGGAGCGCTGGCGGGTCTTCGCCACCAACGACGAAGTGGTCCCCCGGGGCGCCCGGGCGCCCGGCTACAAGTCGATCCTGTCCTACGAGGACATCATCAAGGCGGTGGCCTACCTGGTGAAGCTGCACCGGGGCGATGAGGGCTACGAGGTGGACGACATCGACCACTTCGGCAACCGCCGGATCCGTTCGGTGGGCGAGCTGATCCAGAACCAGGTGCGGGTCGGCCTCTCCCGGATGGAGCGGGTGGTGCGCGAGCGCATGACCACCCAGGACGTCGAGGCGATCACGCCCCAGACCCTGATCAACATCCGCCCGGTGGTCGCCGCCATCAAGGAGTTCTTCGGCACCAGCCAGCTCAGCCAGTTCATGGACCAGACCAACCCGCTGACCGGGCTCACCCACCGCCGGCGCCTGAGCGCCCTGGGCCCCGGCGGTCTCAGCCGGGAGCGGGCCGGGTTCGAGGTCCGCGACGTGCACCCCAGCCACTACGGCCGGATGTGTCCCATCGAGACCCCGGAGGGGCCGAACATCGGCCTCATCGGATCGCTGGCCTCCTACGCCCGGATCAATGAGTTCGGTTTCATCGAGACCCCGTACCGGCGCATCGAGGCCGGCCACGTAACCGATGACGTCAACTACCTGACCGCCGACGAGGAGGACCGCCACGTCATCGCCCAGGCCAACGCGCCGCTGGACGACGCCGGGCGCTTCAGCGAGGACCACGTCCTGGTGCGCCGCAAGGGCGGCGAGCTGGACTTCGTGCCCGCCGAAGAGGTCGATTTCATGGACATCTCGCCGAAGCAGATCGTGTCGATCTCCGCCGCGCTGATCCCCTTCATCGAGCACGACGACGCCAACCGGGCCCTCATGGGCGCCAACATGCAGAAGCAGGCGGTGCCGCTGGTCCGCTCGGAGGCGCCGCTGGTGGGCACCGGGCTCGAGGGGCGCACCGCCCTGGACGCCGGCGACATGGTGCTGGCCGAGGCCCCGGGCGTGGTCGAGGAGGTCTCCGCCGACTATGTCATCGTCAAAGGCATCGACGGTGCCCGCAAGGAGTACCGGCTGCACAAGTTCCAGCGCTCCAACCAGGGCACGTGCATCAACCAGAAGCCCATCGTCTCCGAGGGTGACTCGGTGCAGCGGGGCTCGGTGATCGCCGACGGCCCCTCCACCGACCATGGCGAGCTGGCGCTCGGCAAGAACCTGCTGGTGGCCTTCATGCCCTGGGAGGGATTCAACTTCGAGGACGCCATCATCCTCTCGGAGCGCCTGGTGAAAGAGGACGTGCTCACCTCGGTCCACATCGAGGCCCACGAGGTGGATGCCCGGGACACCAAGCTGGGCGCCGAGGAGATCACCCGAGACATCCCGAACCTGGGCGAGGAGGTCCTGAAGGACCTCGACGAGCGGGGCATCATCCGCATCGGCGCCGAGGTCGCCACCGGCGATGTGCTGGTGGGCAAGGTCACCCCCAAGGGCGAGACCGAGCTGACCCCCGAGGAGCGCCTGCTCCGGGCGATCTTCGGCGAGAAGGCGCGCGAGGTGCGGGACACCAGCCTCAAGGTCCCCCACGGCGAGACCGGCAAGGTGATCGACGTCCGGGTGTTCTCCCGGGAGAACGGCGATGAGCTGCCCCCGGGCGTGAACCAGTTGGTGCGGGTGTACGTCGCCCAGAAGCGCAAGATCCAGGAGGGCGACAAGCTGGCTGGCCGCCACGGCAACAAGGGCGTCATCTCCAAGGTGCTTCCCGAGGAGGACATGCCCTTCATGGCCAACGGCACGCCGGTGGACATCATCCTCAACCCCCTGGGCGTGCCCTCCCGGATGAACCTGGGCCAGGTGCTGGAGAGCCACCTGGGCTGGGCCGCCAAGTACGGCTGGGAGTCCGAGCGGTTCAAGGACCACCCGGCCGACCCGGACGGCACCACCTGGGTGTCCACGCCGGTGTTCGACGGCGCCCGGGAGGAGGACATCATGGCCGCCCTCAAGGCCGCCAACCTCACCGGGCGGGCGCAGGTGCTGAACGAGGACGGCAAGGCCCAGCTGTACGACGGCCGCTCGGGCGAGCCCTACGACCACCCGATCACCGTCGGCTACCTGTACATCCTGAAGCTGCTCCACCTGGTGGACGACAAGATCCATGCCCGCTCCACCGGCCCCTACTCGATGATCACCCAGCAGCCCCTCGGCGGCAAGGCGCAGTTCGGCGGCCAGCGCTTCGGGGAGATGGAGGTGTGGGCGCTGGAGGCCTACGGCGCCGCCTACGCCCTGCAGGAGCTGCTGACCATCAAGTCGGACGACGTGCTGGGCCGGGTGAAGGTCTACGAGGCCATCGTCAAGGGCGAGAACATCCCGGAGCCCGGCATCCCGGAGAGCTTCAAGGTGCTGATCAAGGAAATGCAGTCGCTGTGCCTGAACGTCGAGGTGCTCTCGGCGGAGGGCAAGGAAATCGAGATGAAGGAGATCGACGAGGACGTGTACCGCACCGCAGAGGAGCTGGGAATCGATCTCTCCCGCAGGGAGCCCTCGAGCGTGGACATGGAGGCCTAGGTTGCTGGACGTCAACTACTTCGATGAGCTGCGTATCGGCCTGGCAACGGCCGATCAGATCCGCATGTGGTCCAACGGCGAGGTCAAGAAGCCGGAGACCATCAACTACCGCACGCTGAAGCCCGAGAAGGACGGCCTCTTCGACGAGCGCATCTTCGGGCCCACCAAGGACTGGGAGTGCTACTGCGGCAAGTACAAGCGGGTGCGGTTCAAGGGCATCATCTGCGAGCGGTGCGGCGTCGAGGTCACCCGGGCCAAGGTGCGCCGGGAGCGCATGGGCCACATCGAGCTCGCCGCCCCCGTCACCCACATCTGGTACTTCAAGGGCGTCCCCAGCCGCTTGGGCTACCTGCTGGACCTGGCGCCCAAGGAGCTGGAGAAGGTTATCTACTTCGCCGCCTACCTCATCACCCACGTGGACGAGGCCAAGCGGTCGCGCGACCTCGCCACGCTCGAGACCGCCATCCGCAAGGAGATCGAGCAGGTCGAAACCGATGCCGAGACCCGGCGCAACCGCTACGCCGAGGAGCTGGAGGCCAAGCTCGCCGACCTGGAGTCCAAGGGCGAGAAGGCTGCCACCCTCAACCGGGCGCGCAAGGACACCGAGCGGGCCATCAAGGAGCTCGACGCCCGGCGGGAGCGTGACGTCGCCCTGCTGGAGCAGACCTGGAACACCTTCCGGAGCCTGTCGCCCCGCCAGCTGGTGGACAACGAGATCATCTGGCGGGAGCTGCGCGACCGCTTCGGCGACTACTTCCGGGGCGGCATGGGGGCCGAGGCGGTCAAGGAGCTGCTCCACGGACTCAACCTCCGGGAGGAGGAGGAGTCCCTGAAGGAGACCGTGCGCTCGGGCAAGGGCCAGCGCAAGGCCCGGGCCATCAAGCGGCTGAAGGTCATCTCCCCGTTCACCACCGAGGGCGGCAAGAACTCGCCGATGGGCATGGTGCTGGACGCGGTGCCCGTCATCCCGCCGGACCTCCGCCCCATGGTCCAGCTGGACGGCGGCCGCTTCGCCACCTCGGACCTCAACGACCTCTACCGCCGGGTGATCAACCGGAACAACCGCCTGAAGCGGCTGCTGGACCTCGGCGCCCCGGAGATCATCGTCAACAACGAGAAGCGCATGCTGCAGGAGGCGGTCGACGCCCTGTTCGACAACGGGCGCCGCGGCCGGCCGGTCACCGGGCCGGGCAACCGCCCGCTGAAGAGCCTCTCGGACATGCTGAAGGGCAAGCAGGGCCGGTTCCGCCAGAACCTGCTGGGCAAGCGGGTGGACTACTCGGGCCGGTCGGTCATCGTCGTCGGCCCGCAGCTCAAGCTGCACCAGTGCGGCCTGCCCAAGGTCATGGCCCTGGAGCTGTTCAAGCCCTTCGTGATGAAGCGCCTGGTGGATGCCGGCATCGCCCAGAACATCAAGTCCGCCAAGCGGATGGTCGAGCGCGCCCGGCCGCACGTGTGGGACATCCTCGAGGAGGTCATCCGGGATCACCCGGTGATGCTGAACCGGGCGCCCACCCTGCACCGCCTCGGCATCCAGGCCTTCGAGCCGATCCTGGTGGAAGGCAAGGCCATCAAGATCCACCCGCTGGTGTGTGCGGCCTTCAACGCCGACTTCGACGGCGACCAGATGGCGGTGCACGTGCCCCTGTCGGCCGAGGCGCAGGCCGAGGCCCGGCTGCTGATGCTGTCCACCAACAACATCCTGTCGCCGGCGCACGGCACCCCGATCGTCACGCCCACCCAGGACATGATCCTGGGCACCTACTACCTCACGATGGACCCGTACGGGCGGGCCCTCGCCCGGACGCATGAGGGCAAGCCCAAGCGGGCGTTCGCGTCGGTGGCCGAGGCATTGCTGGCCTACGACTTCCACACCGTGGTGCTGCAGGAGCCCGTGCTGGTGCGCCTCAAGGGCAAGCTGGGCCCGGGCGAGACTCTGGAGGAGACCGAGGCCACCGCGGCGGTCCCCGCCAACGAGGACGACGAGGACGCCGAGGGCGGGCCCCGGGCCATGCCGCTCATCGAGACCACCGTCGGCCGGCTGATCTTCAACGAGGCCATGCCGGGCGACTTCCCGTACGTCAACCGGGTGGTGGGCAAGCGGGAGCTCAACCAGATCCTGGAGAACCTCTCCGAGCGCTACGACAAGGTGGACATCGCCCGGACGCTGGACGCCATCAAGGGCATCGGCTTCCACTACGCCACCAAGGCGGGCGTCACCATCGGGGTGACCGACGCCACCCCGGCGCCGCGCAAGCCGGCCATCCTGGCCGAGTACGAGCGCCAGGCGGACAAGGTCGAGACCCAGTACCGGCGGGGCATCATCACTGACGACGAGCGGCGCCAGGAACTCATCGAGATCTGGACCAAGGCCACCGACGAGGTGAAGGAAGACATGGAGCACGCCTTCCGGAGCCAGGACCTGAACCCGATCTACATGATGGCCAACTCCGGCGCCCGAGGGAACATCATGCAGGTCCGCCAGATCGCCGGGATGCGTGGCCTGGTGGCCAACCCCCGGGGCGAGATCATCCCGCGGCCCATCAAGGCCAACTTCCGGGAGGGCCTGACCGTCCTCGAGTACTTCATCTCCACCCACGGCGCCCGCAAGGGCCTGGCCGACACCGCCCTGCGCACCGCCGACTCCGGGTACCTCACCCGGCGCCTGGTGGACGTCTCCCAGGAGCTCATCGTCCGGGAGATCGACTGCGGCACCGAACGGGGCATCCCGGTGTACGTCACCGTGACGCACCCGATCAGCGGGCTGCGGGTGGAGGGCCCATCGCTGGACACCAAGCTGTTCGGCCGGACCTCCCTGGAGACGGTCACCGGGGCGGACGGCGAGGTGATCGTCACCGCCGGCGAGCAGGTCGACCGGCCGAAGGAGCGCCGGCTGGCCGCCGAGGGCATCGACTCGATCCGGGTCCGCTCGGTGCTGACCTGCGACGCCAAGTACGGCGTCTGCCTCATGTGCTACGGCCGCAACATGGCCACCGGTGCCCTGGTGGACATCGGCGAGGCGGTCGGCATCATCGCCGCCCAGTCGATCGGTGAGCCGGGCACCCAGCTCACCATGCGCACGTTCCACACCGGTGGCGTCGCCGGTGAGGACATCACCCACGGCCTCCCCCGGGTCGTCGAGCTCTTCGAGGCCCGCACGCCCAAGGGCAAGGCGACCATCGCCAAGATCCCAGGCCGGGTGGAGATCGAGGAGGCGGAGACCAAGAAGATCGTGCGGGTCGTCGGCGAGGATGGCCGGGAGGAGGAGTACCCGGTGTCCCGGCGCCAGCGCCTGCGGGTCGACAACGGCGACCTCGTCGAGCCCGGCGACCAGATCACCGAGGGCTCGATCGACCCCCACGACATGCTGGAGGTCGGCGGCATCCGGGCGGTGCAGCTGTACCTGGTCCAGGAGGTCCAGCAGGTCTACAAGTCCCAGGGCGTGCCGATCCACGACAAGCACATCGAGCTGATCGTGCGCCAGATGCTGCGCAAGGTCAGCGTGATCGAGCCCGGGGACACCGAGTTCCTGCCCGGCGACCTGGCGGACCGCAAGCTGTTCGAGGCGGCCAACCAGGAGGTCATGGCGTCGGGCGGCGAGCCCGCCACCGCCCGGCCGATCCTCATGGGGATCACGAAGTCGTCCCTGGCCACCGAGAGCTGGCTGTCGGCGGCGTCCTTCCAGGAGACCACCCGGGTGCTCACCGACGCCGCCATCAAGGGCAAGTCGGACTCGCTGCTCGGCCTGAAGGAGAACGTGATCATCGGCAAGCTGATCCCGGCCGGCACCGGGATGACCCGGTACCGCTCGATCCAGGTGACCCCGGCGGCCGAGGTCGCCCAGCTCCTGGAGCTGCTGCGCCGGGAGGACGAGGAGCGCCGCGCCCAGCGGGAGGCCGAGATGGCCAACCGCCCGGTGTACGACGAAGAGGAAGAGGTCAGCTTCTAGCTTCTCCGGGTTCGGTTGCGGTCTGGGGCCGCCCTTCGGGGCGGCCCCGGCGCGTTTGGACGAATGGCTCAAGGGCATAAAGAAACCCTCATTTGACCGTCGTTCGTACGCTAGATAGTCTGGAAGTTCTCAAGCGGGTCTTAAGGTCGACTGTCTGGTCGGACCGGCCCGCCGGCAGGACCAGGGGAACGGGGGCCCAGGGTGCTCGATGTCCTTCGTGGTGTCTCGGAGGAGATGCTGCGGGCGGCCTCGCCTGCCTCGGGGCATCTGAACGTCCTGTCGTACGTTCGAGGGCCGGCAATCCTCATCGTCGGGGTGCTGGCCGTCCTGGCCGTGCGGTCCACCGGGCGCCGGCGGGCGATGCGGGAGGCGCGAGCGGAGCTGCCCGGCCCCGTTGAAGGGAAACTTGTGGAAACCGCCGCCACTATGGCGGTCCAATCCACAAGTTTTGCCTGGGGCGAGCCTGAACCCGATCTTGGACCCGATCTTGGACCCGATCTTGGGCCCGAGCCCGGTGCACCGGCTGGTCCCAACGGGGTCTCTGCGCCCTGGGCACCAGCCCCGGCGCCCGACGCCCTGCCGCTGGTCCTCCTGGACGGCACCACCCCCACCGCGGTGGTCAGCTCCACCCGGGCCTCGCGCCGCTCCACCGAGGAGCCTCCCGCCCGGGAACGCAGGGCGAAGGCCAGGACCAGGGGCCCCGACCCGCAACCCCAGAACAAGCCCGAGAAGCACGCCGGCAGGAAGGCCAGGAAGGCCGCCCCCGAGCTGTCCATGGCGCCCTACACCCCGCCGCCCGAGCCCCCCGCCGATCATCAGGCCCCCGCCGGCAAGCCCCGCCGGGCCGACCGCCCGCGCAGCCCGGCGAAGACGCTGCGCCGGTTCCTCCGGCCCTACCGGTGGCGTCTCGGGGTGGCGTCCGTCCTGTCGGTCATGGAGACCACGCTGGAGGTGCTCCGCCCGTGGCCCCTGGCGCTGGCGGTGGACTATGCCATCGGGGGCAAGCGGCTGACCGGCTGGCTGGCCCCCCTGCGCCCGCTCACGCCCGGGCAGCTGGCCGGGGTGGCGGCGCTCAGCCTGCTGGTGATCGTCGCGGTGGGCGGCCTGATGAAATACCTCATCGAGTGCCTGATCGGGTCGGCCTCCGAGCGCATCGGCGCCGACATCCGGGTGGCCGCCTTCGCCAAGCTCACATCCCTCTCCCTGCGCTTCCACGACCGCAACCGCACCGGCGACCTCGTCACCCGCCTGACCTCCGACGTCAGCCGGGTGCAGGACGCCACGGTGGCCTGGTTCGAGACCCTGGTGCCCGAGGGGCTCTCGCTGCTCGGCATGATGGGGGTGCTGTTCGTCATCGACCGGGAGCTCGGGGCAGCCGCTCTCGTGGTCATCCCCATCCTGAGCGTCCTCGGGGTGGTGTCCCGGCGGCGGATCCGGGAGGTGCAGCGCCAGACACGCACTCTCTTCGGCAACATGGCAAGCCGGGCCACCGACTCGTTGCGCAACGTCCGGGTGGTGCAGGCCTTCGCCCGGGGGCACCATGAACAGCGCCGCTTCCGCTCCGCCTCCGACGACGCGGCCGGCAGTGCGGTCGAGGCGGTCGAGGTCATGGCGCGGTTCGCGCCGCTCACCGAGTCTGTTCTCGCCGCCGGCTCCGGCCTGGTGCTCTTCGTCGGGGTGCTCCGGGTCATCGACCACCGGCTCTCCGTCGGGACGCTCCTGGTGGTGCTGACGTACGTCACTGGGATGTACGGCCCCATCGGCGCCCTGACCCGGATGGTGTCGATGATGGCGAAGGGCACCGCCAGCCGGGAGCGGCTCGCCGAGATCCTGAACTGTGACGAGGTGGTGAGCGAGAAGCCGAATCCCGCCGAGATGCCGGCCGGGATGCTGGGGCTGTCCTTGGACGGCGTCAGCTTTGCCTACCGGGACGGGAGCCCGGCGGTGTCCGATCTGAGTTTCCAGGTGCTGCCCGGCGAGGTCGCCTGCGTGGTCGGGGCGAGCGGTGCGGGCAAGTCCACCCTGCTCTCCCTCCTGCTGCGCCTCTACGACCCCGACGAGGGCACGATCCGGGTCAACGGCCAAGACCTGCGCAACATCCGGCTCGCGGGCCTGCGCGACCGCCTGTCGCTGGTCCCCCAGGACCCCTGGATCCTCGACGGCACCGTCGAGGACAACATCATCTTCGGCCAGCCCAACGCCACCCCGGGCGACGTCCGGCAGGCGGCCGCCCTGGCCCTGGTGGACGAGTTCGTGGACCGGATGCCCGACGGCTACGCCACCGAGGTGGGCGAAGGGGGCGGCCAGCTCTCGGGCGGCCAGCGCCGGCGCCTGGCGCTCGCCCGGGCCATCGTCCGGGACTGCTCGTTGCTGCTGCTGGACGAGCCCACCAACGGCCTGGACGCCGAGTCCGAGGCCACCGTGATGGCCGCCCTGCGCCGGGCGATCGAGGGCCGCACGGCGATCATCGTCTCGCACGCCCTCAGCGTGGCGGCGGGGTCCGACTGGGTGATCGTCCTCGAGGGAGGCCGGATCGCCGAGCAGGGGCGCCCGGTGGACCTGCTGGCGGCCGGCGGGGCCTTCGCCCGCCTCTGGTCGTTCCAGGGGCTGCCGGACGTGGCCACCATCGTCGCCCGCTCGGACGCCCTGGCGCCTAAGCGTTCGGGAGGATTCGGCCGCCGGCGCACCGGGGCCATGGCTTCATGATGAAGTTTTTTTAAGGAGAAATGGAGACGTTCGCGCACGCATCGGTTTCGATACGGGGTAACAAACCAATAGTATCCATGACAGGGCTGCACTCTGAGACGAGAGTGCCAACGGGGGAAAGGGGAAAGAAATGATCAAGGACGCACCTCTGGGCTGGCACCACGACGACGATGACGACGACGACGGTGGCGAGGGCGGCGGCGGCCTTCTCGGCGGCGGCATCTTCATCGGGCTGGTCATTCGCCTGTAGCTCCCGCGCACTGTAAGGAGGCGGGCCGGCCACCGGCTCGCCTCTTTTGTTTTCCGGTTAGGCGGCGCAGCTGTCGAGGCTCGCGAAAATGCGGGCAACGTGACCCCAACCCTGCGGGCATCTGCCGGAGACGAGGCGGGGGAGCCTCAGGGGGCTGGGTTGACCGGCTGCGCTTCTGGTGATACGTTCATCCCTCGCGCCTCAGCCTGCCTGGTGGAAAGCCAGGGTCTCAGGCTGGGATGCGAGTCCGATCGGCCACCCGATGCAGCACGATCCCCGGGTGCCACGCGCCACAGACGGTCAAGGAAGGACGAAGAGTGCCCACGATCCAGCAGCTCCTGCGGGACGGCCGCGAGACGCAGGTCACCAAGACCAAGACGCCCGCCCTCCGCGGGTGCCCGCAGCGCCGCGGGGTGTGCACCCAGGTGAAGACCACCACCCCCAAGAAGCCCAACTCGGCCCTGCGCAAAATCGCCCGGGTGCGGCTCACCACCGGGGTCGAGGTGACCGCCTACATCCCGGGGATCGGCCACAACCTCCAGGAACACTCCATCGTGCTCGTCCGGGGGGGCCGCGTGAAGGACCTGCCCGGTGTGCGCTACAAGATCGTCCGGGGCACGCTGGACACCGCCGGCGTCCGCAACCGCAAGAAGGCCCGCAGCCGCTACGGGGCCAAGAAAGAGAAGAAGTAGATGCCGCGCAAAGGACCAGCCATCAAGCGGGAGCCCGCGCCGGACCCCATCTACCACAATCCCCTCGCCACGCAGTTCATCAACCGCATCATGCTGCGGGGCAAGAAGTCCCTGGCCGAGAAGATCGTGTACGGGGCACTCAAGATCATCTCCGAAAAGACCGGGGGCGACCCCACCCAGACGCTGCGCAAAGCGGTGGAGGGGGCCCGGCCACTCATCGAGGTCAAGTCCCGGCGGGTCGGTGGCGCCACCTACCAGGTGCCCATGGAGGTGCCCTCGCGGCGCTCAACCACCCTGGCAATCCGGTGGATCGTCAACTACTCGCGGGTCCGCCGGGAGCGCACCATGGCCCAGCGCCTGGCCGGCGAATTGATGGATGCAGCCAACGGGGTCGGGGCGTCGGTGAAGCGGCGGGAAGACCTGCACAAGATGGCAGAGGCAAACAAGGCATTCGCACACTATCGGTGGTAAATAGCCGTACGAGGGAATAAGAGGGAGTCCCTCGCCGGTGAGGTAGGCTGTGGTGTCCGAACTTCGAGCGTAGACAGGCGTGGGCACGGCCGCAGCGTCAAAACGGCCCAGCCATCTGGCGTACAGGAGGAGGCGGCATTGCGCAGAGGCAAATGGGAGGTGTCGCAGAGGTAGCTCTGTGCACGCTGCGATACCGCCCGGCCGGGAGCAGAATGCCCGGCCGTTTTGCTGCCAGGAAACAAGTGGCGCCCAGAAGCAAAGGTTCGAAGAAAACTAGGGGGTAGTGAAGGGTTGGTGGTACGAGCGATGGCAACAGAACCTGAGGTCCTCCGGAACGACAAGCCGGCGCTGCGCGCCGTCGAGGGCACCGGCAAGGGCGGCGCGCCCTTGATCCGGGAGTACCCGCTCGGCCGGACCCGCAACATCGGGATCATGGCCCACATCGACGCGGGCAAGACCACGACCACCGAGCGCATCCTCTATTACACCGGCCGCACCTACAAGATGGGCGAGGTCCACGAGGGCGCCGCGGTGATGGACTGGATGGTCCAGGAGCAGGAGCGGGGCATCACCATCACCTCCGCCGCCACCACCTGCCGGTGGAAGGACCACTGGATCAACATCATCGACACCCCGGGCCACGTGGACTTCACCGTCGAGGTGGAGCGCTCGCTGCGGGTGCTGGACGGGGCCGTGGCCATCTTCGACGCCGTCGCCGGGGTCGAGCCCCAGACCGAGACCGTCTGGCGCCAGGCCGACCGCTACCGGGTGCCCCGCATGTGCTTCATCAACAAGATGGATCGCCTCGGGGCAGACTTCGACATGACGGTGGACATGATCCGGGACCGCCTCGGAGCCCACCCGCTCCCGGTGCAGATCCCGTGGGGCAAAGAAGCCGACTTCCACGGTGTTATCGACCTCATCGAGATGAAGGGCCGCTACTGGACCACCGACAAGGGTGATGTCTGGGAGGACCGCGAGATCCCCGCTGAACTCAAGGACGAGGCCGAGCACTGGCGTCACGAGCTCTTCGAGGCCCTGGCCGAGTTCGACGACGAGGTCATGGAGGCCTACGTCCACGGCGGCGAGCCCAGCCCGGAGCACCTCCGCAGCGCCGTGCGCAAGGCCACCCTGGCGGGCGAGGCGACACCGGTTCTGTGCGGCACCGCCTTCAAGAACAAGGGCGTGCAGCCGCTGCTCGACGCCATCGTGGCCTACCTGCCCTCCCCGCTCGACGTGCCGCCGGTCGTGGGCGAGAACCCCCGGGGCGAGGGCACCATCGAGCGCAAGGCGGAGGACACTGCGCCGTTCTGCGCCTTGGCCTTCAAGATCATGTCCGACCCCCACGTCGGCCGGCTGACCTACTTCCGGGTGTACTCGGGCACGGTGCGGGCCGGCGGCGCGGTCTCCAACTCCACCCGGGACCGAAAGGAGCGCATCGGGCGCATCCTGCAGATGCACGCCAACCACCGGGAGGACAAAGAAGCCGCCTTCACCGGCGACATCGTGGCCGTGGTGGGACTGAAGCAGACCTTCACCGGCGACACGCTGTGCGACCCCAACCAACCGATCATCCTCGAGGCACCCACCTTCGCCGCCCCCGTGATCTCCATGGCCATCGAGCCCAAGACCAAAGTGGACCAGGAGCGCCTGGCCACCGCGCTCCAGCGGCTGGCCGAGGAGGACCCCACCTTCCAGATCCGCACGGACCTGGAGACCGGGCAGACCATCATCTCGGGCATGGGCGAGCTGCACCTCGAGGTGCTGGTGGACCGCCTCACCCGGGAGTTCAAGGTGGATGCCAACGTCGGCAAGCCGCAGGTGGCCTACCGGGAGACCGTCCGCAAGCCCGCCCACCACGTGGTGCTGCGCTACGTCAAGCAGACCGGTGGCAAGGGCCAGTTCGCCCACGTGGTGCTGGACCTGGAGCCCCTGGGGCCGGGCGGCGGCTTTGAGTTCGTCAGCCAGATCAAGGGCGGCGCCATCCCGGTCGAGTACATCCCGGCGGTGGACGAGGGCGTCCAGGACGCCATGGCCGGCGGTGTGCTGGCCGGCTACCCGATGGTGGACATCCGGGTCACCCTCGTGGACGGCTCCTACCACGAGGTGGACTCCTCGGAGATGGCCTTCAAGATCGCCGGGTCCATGGCGCTGAAGCAGGCGGCCGGCCAGGCGGGCCCCACGTTGCTCGAGCCCGTGATGGAGGTCGAGGTTGTGACCCCGGAGGACTTCATGGGCGAGGTCATCGGCGATGTCAACAGCCGCCGGGGCCGCATCGAGAAGTTGGATAACCGGGGCACATCCCGTATCATCCGTGCCTTCGTGCCTCTCGCCGAGATGTTCGGCTACGCCACGGACCTACGCAGCCGCACCCAAGGCCGGGCGACGTACACGATGCAGTTCCACTCGTACCAGGAAGTGCCCGCATCCCTGTCGGAGCAGATCGTCAAGCGGGTCCGGGGTTACTAGCGAGTAGTCGGCGAGAAGAGAACCGTAGCCGCAGGGCGGAGCGACAGACGTAGCCGCGGAGCGAAAGAAAAAAGGGGCACATGGCCAGCCAGAAGATCCGCATCAAGCTCAAGGCGTATGACCACGAGGTCATCGACCAGAGCGCGCGCAAGATCGTGGACACGGTGACCCGGACGGGAGCCGGCGTGCACGGTCCCATCCCCCTCCCGACGCGGATCGAGCGGGTCACGGTCATCCGGTCCCCACACAAGGACAAGGACTCCCGCGAGCACTTCGAGATGCGGACCCACAAGCGGATGATCGACATCTTGGACCCGACGCCCAAGACCGTGGACAGCCTGCAGCGGCTGGACCTCCCGGCTGGCGTCGATATCGAGATCAAGCTGAACCTCTAGGAATGCACGGCAGCACCGAGCAGTGAGGCGCGAGATATGGCGGCAGTAACTTGGCTCTAGTTACAAAGGGCATCTTCGGCGTGAAGGTCGGGATGACCCAGGTCTTCGACGAGTCGTCGCGGGTGATCCCCGTGACAGTGGTGCGCGCCGGGCCGTGCACGGTCTCGGCCCTCCGCACGCCGGAGAAGGACGGCTACACCGCCATCCAGCTCGCATTCGGCGAGGTCCCCCCCCGCAAGCTCAACAAGCCGGAGATGGGGCACCTGAAGGCGGCCTCCATCGCGCCGATGCGCCACCTCGGCGAGGTGCGCGTCGAGTCCTCGGAAGGGTTCACGGTCGGCCAGGAAATCCTGGCCGATGTCTTTGCCAAGGGGGAGCGGGTGGACGTCGTGGGCACCTCCAAGGGCAAGGGCTTCAGCGGCGTCATGCGCCGCCACGGGTTCAAGGGCCTGTCCGCCAGCCACGGCACCGAGCGCAAGCACCGCTCGCCGGGCTCGGTGGGCGCCAGCGCCACCCCGTCCCGCATCTTCAAAGGCGTCCGGATGGCGGGCCAGTTGGGCCACTCCCGGGTGACCATGCTGAACCTCGAGGTGGTCGAGGCTGACCCCAAGCGCAACCTCCTGCTGATCCGGGGCGCGGTGCCGGGCCCGGACGGGGGCGTCGTGCTGGTGCGCTCCTCGGTCAAGGCCAAGGCCAACAAGGCGGGTGCATCATGAGCGTGGCCGCGTTTGTCGATGCCGACGGCAAGGCCACCGGTCAGGTCCAGCTCCCGGACGACATCTTTGACGTCGACCCCAACGTGCCGGTCATGCACGCGGTGGTGCGGGCACACCTCGCCGCAGCCCGAGCGGGGACGCACTCCACCAAGACCCGGGCCGAGGTCCGGGGGGGCGGCAAGAAGCCCTGGCGCCAGAAGGGGACCGGGCGTGCGCGCCACGGCTCCTCCCGGGAGCCGCAGTGGGTGGGCGGCGGCGTCGCCCACGGGCCGAAGCCCCGCGACTACACGTTCCAGCTGACCAAGAAGACCCGCGCCCTCGCCCTGCGCTGCGCCTTGAGCGACCGGGCGCGGGAGGGCAGCCTCATCGTGGTGGACGCCCCGGTCTTCAGCGAGCCCAAGACCAAGAAGGGCGCCGAGTTGCTGAAAAGCTGGGGTGCCTCGGGCAAGGTCCTGCTGGTCACCGGCCGGCTGACCGGCGACGGCGACGCCCGGTCGGACACCTGGAAGTCATTCCGCAACCTGCCCCAGGTCCTGATGGTGCGCGTGCCCACCACCTACACGGTGCTGGCGGCCGACGTGGTGGTCCTGACCCGGGAGGCGCTGGCCCAGATCACCAAGGCCGATATCGCCGTCGATGCGGCGCCGGCCGCTGCCGAGGCCGAGCCGGTTTCTGCCGAGCAGGCAAAGGCGGAGACCGAAGTTGCCGCCGAGGCGCAGGAAATCGCGGACGACGCGGCGGATGAAGAAGCAATGGACGAGGCCGTGGTGGTGGCCGAGGCCCAGGAGATCGCCGATGAAGCCTCCGATGGCGAGGCGGATGGCGACGAGGAGGAGGCCGAATGAGCGTCTCGCCCCGCGACATCATCCTGCGGCCCGTGGTCTCGGAGAAGTCCTACGGCCTGATCGACCACGACACCTACACGTTCATCATCCCCCGCTCGGCCACCAAGACGGACGTCCGCCAGGCGGTGGAGAAGATCTGGGGGGTCAAGGTCTCGTCGGTCAACACCATCAACCGCAAGGGCAAGACCAAGCGCACCCGCAATGTCGCCGGCCAGCGTGCCAGCTCCAAGCGGGCCATCGTCAAGCTCGCCGAAGGCGACAAGATCGAACTCTTCGAGACGAGATAAGGGATCACTAGGCGCCCATGACCGTACGCAAAGCCAAGCCCACCACCCCCGGACGCCGCGGGGCGTCGTTTGCCGACTTCTCCGGCCTGACCAAGACCAAGCCGGAGCGGTCCCTCACCGTCCCGAAGCCGAAGAAGGCCGGCCGCAACGTCCACGGGCGCATCACTGCCCGGCACCAGGGCGGCGGCCACAAGCAGCAGTACCGGATCATCGACTTCCGCCGGGACAAGGACGGGATCCCCGCCAAGGTCGCCACCATCGAGTACGACCCCAACCGCAACGCCCGTATCGCACTGCTGCACTACGTGGATGGGGAGAAGCGGTACATCATCTGCCCGGACAAGGTGGCCGTGGGCGACATGCTGCAGAGCGGCGTGGGATCCGAGATCCGACCGGGCAACGCGCTGCAGCTCAGGAACATCCCCGTGGGTACCGTGGTACACAATATTGAGATCAAGCCCGGCGGCGGGGCGAAAATTGCCCGGTCCGCAGGGGCCTCGGTCCAGTTGGTTGCCAAAGAGACCACGGCCGGAGACACGGCCATGGCCACACTGCGCCTCCCCTCGGGTGAGGTGCGGCTGATCCCGGTGATCTGCCGGGCCACGGTGGGCGAGGTGGGCAACAAGGAGGCCGAGCTGGTTTCGATCGGCAAGGCAGGCCGCAGCCGGTGGCAGAACCGCCGGCCCAGCGTCCGTGGCGTGGCCATGAACCCCGTCGACCACCCCCTGGGTGGTGGCGAGGGCAAGGCCTCGGGCGGGCGCAACCCCGTCTCACCATGGGGCAAGAAAGAAGGACGGACGCGCAAGAAGGGCAAGTACTCGGACGCATACATCGTGCGCCGTCGCGGAGCAAAGCGGGGAGGGTGAAGCACCAGTGCCAAGATCGTTAGCCAAAGGCCCGTTTGTCGACGACCACCTTCTCAAGAAGGTGGACGATCTGAACCGGCGCGGGGACAAGCGGGTCATCAAGACCTGGTCCCGCCGCTCCACCCTGATCCCCGACATGGTCGGGCACACCATCGCGGTCCACGACGGGCGCAAGCATGTGCCGGTCTACGTGACCGAGGCCATGGTGGGCCACAAGCTGGGCGAGTTTGCGCCCACCCGGACCTTCCGCACGCACGGCCACCACACCGAGCGAAGCTCGAGGCTCAAGTAATGGCTCCTCCCAAGAGCGCTCCCCGGACCGCACACGCCGGCGCCCGCTACCTGCGGCTCAGCCCCACCAAGGTCAACCAGGTGGCGGCGCTGATCCGCAACACCCACGTGGACGAGGCCCGCCGGGTGCTGGCCTTCATCCCCAAGAACGCCAGCCGGGAGCTGTCCAAGGTGCTGGAGGCGGCCATCGCCAACGCCGAGCACAACCACGACCTGCACGCCGACGAGCTCTACGTCAAGACGGTGACCGCCGATGAGGGCCCCACCCTCAAGCGGTTCCGCCCCCGGGCGCAGGGCCGGGCGTACCGGATCCGCAAGCGCACCAGCCACATCAACATCGTCCTGGAGCGCCGGGTGGCGGAGTCCGACTCCCGCAGCGCCGCCGACAAGGCCGCC
Source organism: Actinomycetota bacterium (assembly GCA_035765775.1). Classification (NCBI taxonomy): domain Bacteria; kingdom Bacillati; phylum Actinomycetota; species Actinomycetota bacterium. The sequence goes on from DASTWV010000002.1 coordinate 54,456, forward strand.
AGCAGTGAGAAGGCCGCACGGCGCTGGCGCCGCAACGCCGAGGCCGGCGAGGCAGCTACCGCAGGTGGTACCAAGGCCAAGACCGGCAGGACCGGACCCACCGAGGGTTCCAGGAAGGGGCCCATTTCGCGCTCCGGGAGGGGCTCCCTGGCCCGCTCCAAGAAGTCGCCGACGTCCGGCAAAGGAGGCCAGCGTGGGTCATAAAGTTCATCCCTACGGGCTACGCCTGGGGATTGTCACCGACTGGAAGTCCCGCTGGTACGCAGAGGGCAACCAGTACCGCCAGTACGTCCTGGCGGACGACCGCATCCGTGAATACCTGAAGAACCTGCTGCCGCACGCCGCGATCAGCCGCATCGAGATCGAGCGGACCCGGGAGCGGGTGCGCGTGGACGTGCACACCGCCCGGCCGGGCATCGTCATCGGCCGCCGCGGTGTGCAGGCCGACGAGATCCGCGCCGCCTTGGAGTCCATGGAGACCAAGGCCGCCCGGGCCGTCGTGGGCAAGGACGTCAACATCCAGGTGCAGCTCAACATCATCGAGGTCAAGGCCCCGGACCTGGACTCCCAGCTCCTGGCCCAGGCCGTCGCCGAGCAGCTGAGTTCCCGGGTGTCGTTCCGCCGGGCCATGCGCAAGGCCGTGAACACCGCCATCAAGGCCGGTGCCCAGGGCGTCAAGATCTCCTGCGCCGGCCGCCTTGGTGGAGCTGAGATGAGCCGCCGCGAGGGCTATCACGAGGGCAAGGTGCCGCTGCACACGCTGCGGGCGGACATCGACTACGGCTTCACCGAGGCCCGCACCACCTTCGGCCGCATCGGTGTCAAGGTCTGGATCTACAAGGGCGACATCGTCCCGGTCCGTGAGTCCGCCCGCCGGCGTGCCGAGGCGGAGGAAGGTGCCGCGGCGATCGCTGCCGAGGCATCCGCTCGCCCGGGTTCCTCCGAGCGCCCGCCCGGCCGTGACGCCCGCCCGCCCCGCCGCTCCGCACCTCCCGCCTCCCGCGGCGGTGGCCCTGCCGGCC
>DASTWV010000003.1 GCA_035765775.1 Actinomycetota bacterium
CGGTAGCGGTGGACATCGATGCCGGTGTAAACCTTCATCTGGGCCTCCTCCCCCGAGCTCGAGCTGCGTACAACCGTGGAGCCTACGAAGCTCCCTGAGCAGGGGGTCGAGGCCCGACCCTCATATCCTCAAATGTCCCCCAAAACCGCACAGCCCGGCCCCACCCCGGCGCTGCGGCCCGTCAATCCTCCGGTTCGTAGCCCAGGTTGGGCGCCAGCCAGCGCTCGGCCTCCCGCAGCGTCCAGCCCTTGCGGCCGGCGTAGTCCTCCACCTGGTCGTGGGCGACCCGGCCGAGGGTGAAGTAGCGCGACTCGGGGTGGGAGAAGTACCAGCCCGACACCGCCGCCCCCGGCCACATGGCGTAGCTGTCGGTCAGCTCGATACCGGTGTTGGCCTCGACGTCGAGCAGCGCCCACAGCGTGGCTTTCTCGGTGTGGTCCGGGCACGCCGGGTAGCCCGGGGCAGGGCGGATCCCCCGGTAGCGCTCCTTGATCAGCTCGTCGTTGGTCAGGCCCTCATCGGCGGCGTAGCCCCAGAACTCCTTGCGCACCCGCTGGTGCAGGCGCTCGGCGAACGCCTCGGCCAGCCGGTCGGCGAGCGACTCCAACAGGATGGCGCTGTAGTCGTCGTTGGCCTTCCGGAAGGCGGCCACCCGCTCGGCGGCGCCCAGCCCGGCGGTGACCGCGAAGGCACCGACGTAGTCGTGCAGGCCGGTGGCCTCCGGGGCGACGAAGTCGGCCAGCGAGCGGTTCGGGATGTCGTCGGTGTGCTCGGCCTGCTGGCGGAGGTGGTGCAGGCGGGCAAGCTCGCCGGTGCGCCCCTCGTCGGCGTACACCACGGTGTCGTCCCCGGAACCCGCCGCCGGGAACAGCCCGATCACGCCGTTGGCGGTCACCCAGCCCCCTTCGATCATCTGAGCCAACATCGTCTGGGCGTCGTCCCACAGCTTGCGGGCGGCCTCGCCCTTGGTGGGCGAGTTCAGGAGCTGGGGGAAGTGCCCCTTCAGCTCCCAGGCCCCGAAGAAGGGTTGCCAGTCAATGAACTCCGCCAGCTCGGCCAGCGGGTAGGACGCCAGCCGCTTGACGTGGTGCACGCAGCCGTTGGCCGGCGCCTCGGTGCTCAGGTCCCGGGCCTGCTGGACGACGAGGTGCGGCCGGAACGGGGTGTAGCCCGCCCACGCGATCGGCGTGCGGTTGGCCCGGGCTTGCGCCAGCGAGACGTAGCGCTCCCGGCGGTCCCGGGTCGCATGGCGCTGGCGGATGGCCTCGTACTCGGTGGCGACGTCGGCCAGCAACCGGGGGCGCTGCTCGTCGGACAGCAGCGCCGAGGCCACCGGCACCGACCGGGAGGCGTCCTTCACCCACACCACCGGGCCGTCGTACTGCGGGGCCACCTTGACCGCGGTGTGCGCCCGTGACGTGGTTGCGCCCCCCACCAGCAGCGGGGTGGTGAACCCCTGGCGCTGCATCTCGCGGGCGAGGGAGACCATCTCGTCCAGCGACGGCGTGATGAGCCCGGATACGCCGATGAGGTCGGCCCCCTCCGCCCGGGCGGTGTCCAGGATCTTCTGGCCGGGCACCATGACGCCGAGGTCGACCACCTCATAGTTGTTGCACTGCAGCACCACGCCCACGATGTTCTTGCCGATGTCGTGCACGTCGCCCTTGACGGTGGCCATGACGATCTTGCCCTTCACCTGCGCCGCCTCGCCCGGCTGCTTGTCCGCCTCGATGAACGGGATGAGGTACGCCACCGCCTTCTTCATCACCCGGGCCGACTTCACCACCTGGGGCAGGAACATCTTGCCGGAACCGAAGAGGTCGCCGACCACGTTCATCCCGTCCATCAGCGGGCCCTCGATCACCTCGATCGGCCGCCCACCGGCGGCGGCGATCTCCGCCCGCAGCGCCTCGGTGTCGTCCTCGACGTGGGCGTCGATCCCCTTCACGAGGGCGTGGGTGATCCGCTCGCGCAGCGGCAGCGACCGCCACTCCTCGTTCGCCACCTCCTGGGTGGCACCCGTCCCCCGGAAGCGCTCCGCGATCTCAACCAGGCGCTCGGTGGCGTCGGCCCGGCGGGCGAGGATGACGTCCTCGACGCGCTCCCGCAGATCGGGGTCGAGCTGGTCGTAGACCGCCAGGGCGCCGGCGTTGACGATGCCCATGTCCATGCCCGCGGCGATGGCGTGGTAGAGGAACACCGAGTGGATGGCTTCCCGCACCGCGTTGTTGCCCCGGAACGAGAACGACACGTTGGAGACCCCGCCGGACACCAGGGCGTGGGGCAGGTGCGCCTTCACCCAGGCGGTGGCCTCGATGTAGTCCAGCCCATAGCGGTGGTGGGCCTCGATGCCGGTGGCGGTGGCGAAGATGTTGGGGTCGAAGATGATGTCCTCGGGCGGGAAGCCCACCTCCTCGGTCAGGATCCGGTAGGCCCGGGCACAGATGGCGGACTTGCGCTCCAGGGTGTCCGCCTGGCCCTGCTCGTCGAACGCCATCACCACCGCCGCCGCCCCGTACCGGCGCACGAGCCGCGCCTGGCTGACGAATTTCTCCTCCCCCTCCTTGAGCGAGATCGAGTTCACGATGGGCTTGCCTTGGATGCAGCGCAGCCCGGCCTCGATCACCTCCCACTTCGAGGAGTCCACCATCACCGGGACCCGGGCGATGTCGGGCTCGGTGGCGATCAGCTTGCAGAAGCGGTCCATGGCCGCCACGCCGTCGATCATCCCCTCGTCCATGTTGACATCGATCACCTGGGCGCCGGCCTCGACCTGCTGGCGGGCCACGCTCACCGCGGTGGCGAAGTCGCCCACCTTGATGAGGTCCCGGAAGCGGGCCGACCCGGTGATGTTGGTGCGCTCGCCGACATTCACGAACAGGTGCCCGGGGGCGATGGTGAGCGGCTCCAGGCCCGCCAGGCGGGTCACGGGCTCCGCCGGTTCGGGGAACGGCCGGGGGGCCAGGCCGCTGACCGCGGCCGCCACCGCGGCGATGTGATCCGGGGTGGTGCCGCAGCACCCCCCGACCAGGTTGACGAACCCGGCCTCGCCGAACTCGCGCAGGACGGCGGAGGTGTCGGCGGGCTCTTCGTCGTAGCCCCCGAAGGCATTGGGCAGACCGGCGTTGGGGTAGCAGAGCACAAAGCACTCGGCCAGGCGGGCCATCTCGGCGATGTAGGGCCGCATCTCCCGGCCCCCGAGCGCGCAGTTCAAGCCCACCGCCAGCGGGCGGGCATGGCGTACCGAGATCCAGAAAGCCTCGGTCACCTGGCCGGACAGGGTGCGCCCGGAGGCGTCGGTGATGGTGCCCGAGATCATCACCGGCCACCGCTGCCCGCGCTCCTCGAACAGGGCCTCCAGGGCGAAGATCGCCGCCTTGGCGTTCAGGGTGTCGAAGATCGTCTCGACGATGAGGAGGTCGGCCCCCCCGTCCACCAGCCCGTTGGCCTGGACCCGGTAGGCGTCCACCAGCTCCTGGTAGCTGACGTTGCGCACGCCCGGGTCGTTGACGTCGGGCGAGATCGACCCGGTCTTGTTGGTGGGACCGAGGGCGCCGGCCACGAACCGGGGCTTGGACGGGTCCTTCGCCGTGGCGGCGTCGGCGGCCTGCCGTGCGAGCCGGGCGGCCTCGAGGTTGATCTCGTAGCACAGCTCCTGGGTGCCGTAGTCGGCCTGCGAGAGGGCGTTGGCGTTGAAGGTGTCGGTCTCGATGATGTCGGCGCCGGCGTCGAGGTAGGCCTCGTGGATGGCCCGGATCACCTGCGGTTGGGTGAGCACCAGGAGGTCATTGTTGCCCTTGACGTCGATCGGCCAGTCCTCGAAGCGCTCGCCCCGGCAGTCCTTCTCCGACAGCCCGTAGGTCTGCACCATCGTGCCCATGGCGCCGTCCATGACGAGGATGCGCTCGCGCATCAGCGCCGACAGCTGGGCTTCGGTTTCGGCAAGGGTGGGCATGGGTCGAGGATACCTGGGGGATGTTTCGTCTAGGGCCTGCATCATGATGCAGACCGCATTATGGTGTGAGGATGCGAACCACGATTGATCTGCCTGATGACCTGCACGCTGTCGCGGCTGCCTTCGCCCGGGACCGGGGGATCACCCTCAGCCAGGCGGTGGCGGAGATCATGCGCAAGGCGGTCAGCCCGCCGGCGCTGCCGAGGATCACCATCAGCTCGGTGACCGGCTTGCCGGTACTCGAGACCGGCACCGTCATCACGAGCGAAGACGTGCGGGCGATGGAAGACGAGTGGTGAGGGCGCTGCTGGACTCGAACGTGCTCATTGCTCTGGCGTTGCGGGGCCACGTACAGCACGACGCCGCCGAAGTGTGGCTCGCGGCCCAGGGCGACTATGCGACGTGCCCCGTTACGCAAGGCGCACTTGTGCGCATGGCTATCCGGGTCGGCCGCTCGGGGCCGGTCGCCGCGCAGCTCCTTGCGGGGCTGATCGCGCCGGCCCGGCATGAGTTCTGGGCCGACGACATTGCGTACAACGAGGTGCCGCTCACCGGCGTCCTCGGCCACCGGCAAGTGACGGACGCCTACCTGGCGGCCCTCGCCCGGCACCGCGGGGGGAGGCTGGCGACGTTCGACCGGGCGCTCGCCGGCCTGCATGCGGACGTGGCCGTGCTGGTGCCCGGGACCCCCTGAATCAGCCGGGGGCGGCCGCCGCCGCCGGGCGCTCCCCGCCCTCCACCGCCGGGGATGCCAGCTCGCCCAACCGGTAGCGGTCGATGCTCGGCCCCACCCAGGCGGCCACCTGCTCCACGGGGGCCGAGGCGATCGGCTCCAGCTGCAGGACATAGCGCACCCAGCCCAGTCCCACCAATTGCGAGGCCACCAGGGCGTGGCGGGCATCCAGATCCCCGAGGCCCGCATCGCACCCGGTCTTGGCCCACACCTCCTCCTGGAGGTACTGGCGCAGCCCGGCGGCGGCGATCGGCGAGGAGGAGAACGCCTGGCAGGCGATCATGAAGGGGGGCAGCCCGGGCTCCCAGGGCCGGCCCTGCTCCCACAGCCCCAGGAAGTGGCGCACGAGGTCCGCACCGGTGCGGTCCTCCTTGGACATCTCGACGGCGATCTGGCGGGGGTCGTTGCCGAACTTCATCACCTCGGCGAAGAGCTCCGCCTTGCCCCCGAAGTAGTGGTGGACCAGGGCCGGGTCGACGGCGGCCCGGCGGGCGATGCTCCGCAGGCTGGCGGGCTCGTAGCCCTCCTCGAGGAACGTCGCCCGGGCGGCCTCCAGGATTGCGGCTCGGGTTTCGGACTTACCGGGACGGCGGCCGGGGGGTGGCACTCGGAACCTCCCCTCCAGAGTGGGAAGAAATTTTGGCACGGGCAATTCACCAGCGGTGAAAAATATGGTACAACTCATCGACGATGAAATCATAAGGGGGGGCCCATGGCTATGTCAGATCCAACCCAATCCCGCCTCGGCAGACTCGCTCACTTTTCGTATACCCGGCGCAAACTGGTGCTGCTGTTGTGGGTGATCGCACTGGTCGGCCTGACCGGAGCGGGGTCGATCCTGGGGGCCGCCTTCTCCAACAAGTTCGGCGGGGGCAACAGCGAGGCTATCCGGGCGCAGAACTTCCTGAAGGCCCACTTCCCCCAGGCCGCCGGCGACAGCGCCCAGGTGGTGTTCCACACCACCCAGCCGATCATGACCCCGGACAACGAGGCGAAGATCACGTCGCTGGTGGCCACGCTGGCCGCCATGCCGCATGTAAGCGGGGTGGTCAGCCCGCTGACCCCCCAGGGGGCGTCACAGGCCAGCCGCACCGACCCGACGATCGCTTACGCCACCGTCCAGTTCGACAAGCTGAGCTCCGACCTGCCGCTGCAATCGATCAAGGATGTGGTCAACAAGGCGGAGGCCGCCCGGGCGCCCGGCTTCGACATCCAGTTGGGCGGCCCTCCCGTCGACCAGGTCGACTTCGCGGTGCCGGGCAAGAGCGAGGGCATCGGCATCTTTGCCGCCATCCTCATCCTGTGGTTGGCGTTCGGGTCCTTCGTGGCCATGGGGTTGCCCATCATCGTCGCCCTCTTCGGCGTCGGGATGAGCTACGGCGTCCTCGACATCATCAGCCACAAGCTCTCGGTCCCCACCTTCGCTCCGGAGCTGGCCGCCATGATCGGGTTGGGCGTGGGGATCGACTACGCCCTGTTCGTCGCCACCCGGTTTCGCAACGGCCTCGCTGAGGGGCTGGAGCCGCTGGAGGCGGTCGAGGTGGCCCTCGCCACGTCGGGACGGGCCGTGCTGTTCGCCGGCTGCACCGTGATCATCTCGCTGATCGGCCTGTTCCTTATGGGCCAGCCCTTCGTGGTCGGCCTCGCCATCGGGGCCATCGCCGCCGTGGTCTTCGTGCTGGTGGGCAGCCTGACGCTCCTGCCCGCACTCATGGGCTTCTTCCACAAGCGGCTGGCCAAGCATGCCGTCTCGAAGCGGGCGACGGCGGCCAAGGTTGCCGGGCGGCAGACCGCCGCCCACCGCTGGAGCCACTTCATCCAGCGCCACCCCTGGCTGGCCGGCATCGCCTCGCTGGCGGTCCTGGTTACGCTCGCCATCCCCTTGTTCTCTATGCGCCTCGCCTTCACCGACGACGGCAACGCCCCGACCAGCCTCACCACCCGGCAGGCCTACGATCTGCTGGCCAAGGGCTTCGGCCCGGGCAGCAACGGCCCCCTCGTGCTGGCGGTCAGCCTGCCCAGTGGCAGCGGGGGCGCGGCCCTGGACGGCCTGACCACCACGCTGCGCGCCACGCCCGACGTCGCCGCGGTCGTCCCGCCCAAGCTCAACCAGGACGGCACGGCAGCGGTGGTCATCGCCATCCCGAAATCGGCTCCCGAGGACGCCGCCACCACCGACCTCGTGAAGAACCTGCGCTCCACCATCGTCCCGCAGGCGGTGCAGGGCACCGGCTTGTCGGTGTTGGTGGGTGGATTCACGGCCGGGGGCATCGACTTCGCCTCCCAGCAGACCCACCGCCTGCCGCTGGTCATCGCCCTGGTGGTCGGGCTGTCCTTCCTGCTGCTGATGTCGGTGTTCCGCTCGCTCGTCGTGCCCATCAAGGCGGCGATCATGAACCTGATCTCGATTGGGGCGGCCTACGGCGTCATCGTGGCCATCTTCCAGTGGGGGTGGCTGGGATCGGTGGTGGGCATCGGCAAGGTGGGACCCGTCGACCCGTGGGTGCCGCTGTTCCTGTTCACCATCCTGTTCGGGCTCAGCATGGACTACGAGGTCTTCCTGCTGTCCCGCATCCGGGAGGAGTGGCTGCGCACCGGGCACAACGCCACCGCGGTGGCGGACGGCCTGGCGGCCACCGCCCGGGTGATCACCGCGGCGGCGGCCATCATGGTGTGCGTCTTCGGGTCCTTCGTCATCGGCGACCCGCTGCGGGTCCTGAAGCTGTTCGGCCTCGGGCTGGCCACCGCCGTGCTGGTGGACGCCACCCTGGTGCGGATGGTCCTGGTGCCCTCCACCATGGAGCTGCTGGGCAACGCCAACTGGTGGCTGCCCCGGTGGCTGAACCGGCTGCTGCCCAAGGTGAACGTCGGCGAAGGCGAGGAGCCCGAGACCCTGGAACCGGCCGCCGTCGGCTAGAGCGGGCCGCGCTGGACTCCGTGGACCCCGGGCGGGTTCGGTAAGCTTTGCGGTCGCGGAGCGGCGGGGCCGAGCGTCCCCTCCCTGCCGAGGCTCCGGCCTGACGGACCGAACCCCGGGGACGCCGAAGAGAGGGAGATTTCGCCATGAGCACGCACGACCTCGCCGCAACCGCCCAGGCCATGGTGGCCCCGGGCAAGGGCATCCTGGCCGCCGACGAGTCGGTCGCCACCATCTCCAAGCGCTTCACCGCCCTGGGCATCGAATCCACCTTCGAGACCCGCCGCCAGTACCGGGAGCTGCTGCTCACCGCCCCGGGCCTGAGTGACGGGGTCAGCGGCGTCATCCTGTACGACGAGACCCTGCGCCAGGGCCTGACCGACGGCACCCCGTTCGCCCAGGTGCTGGAGGAGCAGGGCGTACTGCCCGGCATCAAGGTGGACACCGGCGCCAAGCCTCTGGCCGGCCACCCGGGCGAGACCATCACCGAGGGCCTCGACGGCCTGCGCGAGCGCGTCGCCGAGTACGTCTCGCTGGGCGCCAAGTTCGCCAAGTGGCGGGCAGTCATCTCGATCAACACCGCCACCGGCCTGCCGACCGACGCCTGCATCCACACCAATGCCCACGCCCTGGCCCGCTACGCCGCGCTGTGCCAGGAGGGGGGCCTGGTGCCCATCGTCGAGCCCGAGGTCCTGATGGACGGCGACCACTCGATCGAGGTCTCCGACGCGGTCACCACCAAGACGCTGCGGGCGGTGTTCGCCGAGCTGGCCGCCCAGGACGTGTCCCTCGAGCAGATGGTGCTGAAGCCCTCGATGGTCATCGCCGGCAAGAAGGCCTCCCGCCAGGCGGGCATCCAGGAGGTGGCCGAGGCCACCATCCGCTGCCTGCTGCGCACCTGCCCGGCCGCCGTTCCCGGCGTGGCCTTCCTGTCGGGCGGGCAGAGCGCCGAAGTGGCCACCGAGCACCTCAACGCCATGGCCAAGCTCGGCCCGCTGCCCTGGGCCCTGTCGTTCTCCTACGGGCGGGCGCTGCAGGACCCGGCGCTTGCCGGCTGGGCGGGCGACCCGGCGAAGGTGGCCGCGGCGCAGGCCGCCCTCTGCCACCGGGTGGCGTGCAACAGCGCCGCCCGGACCGGGAGCTACACGTCGGCGATGGAGACCGCCGCCTAGTTCGTCTGCGGTTCGTTGCCCTGAGCGGGCCCCTTCGGGGGCCCGCTTCGCGCCCACCGCCGGATCCCGGAGGGGCGTGCGGGCGGCTCAGCCCACGAGCACGGTGAGGAGGTGGCGCAGCTCGGCCCCCGGGTCGGCGGTCATCCCGGCGTGGACCGGGCCGGGCTGCACCACGGTGCTGCGGGGTGCGGCCAGCCAGCCGAAACGCTCCCGGGATGGCTGCACCGAGACCGGGCCTGCGGTGCGGTCCCCCCGGCATACGGCGTCCAGGGTGTCCAGAGCCGCCTGCACCTGGGCCAGATCCAGCCCGGGGGCGAGGGCCGCGAGCCGTTCGGCCGGGAGGTCGGTGGCGAGGGCCAGGAACTCCTGGGCCGGGCAGAACAGCACCACCCCGAGGTTCAGGAACTCCTCCCGCTCGATCCGGGGCACGCAGCGCACGGCGAAGTACTCGAAGGCCTGACGTTCGCCCGGGGCGGTCATGGCGCCACCGGCAGCCAGGGCCGGGGCGGCGCGAGCCGGGCCAGGAGGTGCTCCCGGTAGCGCACCCGGGCGGCGGCCGGGTCGGGCGCCAGCCACTCGTCCGGCACCGCCCCCACCGCGGCGTCGATGACCAGCCGGGTGGCCATTGGAGCCAGCTGGGCGTCGGCCTCGCCGGCGTGGGTGGCCGCCCAGCCGAGGATGTGCTCCTTCGTGTCGTAGGGCTGGGCCGCGAATCGTTCCGGCGTCGATCGCTCCCAGGCATGGTGGAAGTACAGGGCGGCCCCGTGGTCGATGCACCACACCTGGCGGCCCCACAGCAGCAGGTTGGGGTTGCGCCACGTGCGGTCGATGTTGGCGGTGAAGGCGTCGAGCCACAGCACCCGGGCGGCCTCGCTGCGCTCCAGGCGGTGGCGGTAGCCGTCGTAGCCGAACGAGCCGGGCAGGAAGTCGATGCCCAGGTTGAGCCCGACGCTGGCGGTCAGCAGGTCCTGGACTTCCTGGTCGGCCTCGAAGCGCCCGATGTCGGCCGCCAGGTCGATGGCGGCGAGGTCGGGGATGCGGATGCCCAGGTGGCGGCCGAGTTCCCCGACGATCACCTCGGCCACCAGCGCGGGCAGGCCCTGGCCGGCGCCCCGGAACTTCATCACGTAGGTGCCGAGGTCGTCGGCCTCCACGATGCCGGGGAGCGACCCGCCCTCCCGGAGGGGGGAGACGTAGCGGGTGGCGGCAAGGCGGCGCAGCATGGCGGCCACAGCCTACGCGGGTCCTCGAGTGCGATGCGCGCCCGCGGGGAAACCCCCGGGCGCCCGGGGAGGATCGGATGGCCAGCCGGGCGCCGCCGACTCCCCGGCCCTTGATCCCCGCCCCAGGCGGGCGTACTGTGATCTCGCGGAAGAGAGGACCCGCAAGGGTCGTGTTCAAAGGGGGGTGGAATGCGGAAGCTTCTTGTGTTTGTCGCGCTCTTATCGGTGGTGGCGGCAGGATGCAGCAGTAAAAAGAACAACGCCACCGGCACCACAACAACCGGGGCGCCGCCCACAGCGCAGGCTCAAGGTCCACAAACCTTCGGCGTGACGCTGGACGGCAAGACCGACGCGTTCAACGGCGAGTTCGGGACCTTCTTCCCCAACAGCCTGTCGGTCCACGCCGGCGACACCATCAACTTCAGCCTGCCCCGGTTCTCGGGGGTGCCGCACACCGTCACGCTGGGCACACTGGTGGACAAGGGCGTCGCCCGGTTCGAGGCCCTGGGGCCGCAGGCGCCCCTGTCCCAGGTGGAGAACGACCCGGCCATCCTCAACCTGCCCGATGCGTTCCCGCACACCGCCGGCAGCGGCCCCCCCGACGCCAACCAGTCGGCGGGCCAGCCCTGCTACCTGGCCACCGGCGTCCCGCCGCTGTCGCTCTCCGGGGGTGCACCCGCCTGCCCCAAGGTTGCGCAGCCCGATTTCGACGGGACGCAGTCCTTCTACAACTCCGGGCTCCTCTCCAAGGACGGCGACGCGTTCCCCGTGAAGCTGGCGTCGTCGATCAAGCCCGGCACGTACAGCATCATCTGCCTGATCCACCGCGGCGGCATGACGGCCAAGATCACGGTGGTCCCTCCGAGTCAGTCGGTCCCGGCACCGGCAGCGGTGACCGCCAACGGCACCAAGCAGTTCAATGACGTGGTGGCCCGGATGACGCCGCTGGCGCAGGCCGCCCAGGTCACCTCGACGACGAACACCGTGGTCAACGTCGGCAGCTTTGACACCCAGTCGGACAACGTCATCGCTGACTTCGGCCCCAAGTCGCTGTCGGTGCCGGTGGGTGCCACCGTGACGTTCACGTTTGCGGCGTTCCACACGCTGGCCTTCAACGCCCCGGACAGCGCCGTAGGCATCATGTCGAAGGACCCCAACGGGGTTGTCCATCTCGCCGCCGGCGGGGCGCCGGTCGGCTGGTCCGTGCCGCCGGCGTGGTCGCTGTTCCCGCAGCCCGTGACCCAGACCGCGGCATCGGCCGACCTCGGGTCGTACAGCGGGACCGGAGAGCGCAACACCGGGCTCATCGGCTCCATCCCGCCGGCCGTCTTCAGCGTCACGGTGAAGTTCACGCAGAAGGGGACCGTACCGATCCGCTGCCTGGTCCATCCCGAGATGAAGGGTGAAGTGAAGGTCGGCTGAACCACCGCCTCACGAAGCGCCCACCGCGGCCCGCGCTCTGCGCGGCCGCGGTGGGCCTTCTTGCACTCGGATTGCCGGTGGGTACCGGATCGGCCGCCCCGGCGGCGGTCCCACCCGCGCCTGCGAGAGCAGCCGCCGGGCCGCCGACCACCCCGGCCCACGCCGAGTCTGAAGGCTTCCTGCTCCGCGCCGCGCAGGGTGAGAGCGTGCGGCCGGGGCCGGCCTGCCCGGCCGGCGCACCGGTACGCAGCTATGACGTCGCCGCGATCGGCGTGGACATCACCCTCAACCGCTACCTGGACCACGACCCCCTGGGCGAGATGTTCGCTCTGACCGCGGATCTTCCCCGGGTTCGAGCGGAAGACGCGGCCAACGCCCGCGCCCGGGCGGCGGGCGGGCCGCTGGTGGTGACCGCCACCGCCGGCTCGACGGTCACGGGTGGGGTGCTGGACTCCGCAGTAACCATCGGGCTCCAGGGCGACGCCATCCAGCCGCTCACCCTGCGGGTCCGCCAGGGCGAGTGCCTGCGCATCACGCTCCACAACCAGTTGCCGCGCGGTGAGCCGGTCGAGCTCCACCTCCACGGGTCGTCGCTGACGGTGCGCGGGGGCGGTCCGGCGACGGCGGCGAACCCGGCTGCCACCGCCGGCCCGGGCGGGACCGTCACCTACGAGTGGGCGGTCGGTGCCCGCGAGCAGCCGGGCACCCACTACTTCCATTCCCATGCCCTCGAGCGCACCCAGACCGACCACGGGCTCTTCGGGGCGGTGATCGTGGAACCGGCCGGGTCCAGCTGGCTCGACCCGGCCACCGACCACCCGCTCACCACCGGGTGGGCCGCCGTCGTCGTACCGCCCGATGCCGGTGCATTCCGGGAGTTCGTCCTCTACTACCACGAGATCGGCGACGAGAACTACCAGCTGCTGGACCGCTCGGACAACTTCATCCCGCTGGTCGACCCGGAGCTGGGGGCCTACCGCCCCGCCGCCCGCGCCCTGAACTACCGCAGCGAGCCGTTCGCCAACCGCATGAGCCTGCAGAAACTCGTCGACGGCGAGTTCGACGAGTCGGCGTCGTACAGCTCCGCCGTCTTCGGCGACCCGGCGACCCCGCTGATGCGCTCGTACCTGGGCGAACGGGTGATCCAGCGCATCGTGCATGCCGGGGCCGAGGTCCTCCACGTCCACCACGTCCACGGCGGGTCGATCCGCTGGCATCGCCAGCCGGGCCTGGCCCCCGCCGATCCCCCGGGGCTCACGAAGCACCCGCCCCTGCTGCCCGGGGACTCCGACCTTACCGACGCCCAGGCGATCGGCCCGTCGGAGACCTTCGACACCGAGAACGAGTGCGGCGCGGGCGGCTGCCAGCAGTCCGCCGGCGACTTCATGTACCACTGCCATGTCGCCCACCACTACTTCGCCGGCATGTGGGGGATCTGGCGGGTCTACAACACCCTCCAGGCGCCCGGCTCGCAGACCGATGACCTCACCCCCCTGCCCGAGTTGCCCGGGCGCACCGGGGACACACCGGCCGCGGTGGCGTCCGATCAGCTCGTCGCCGCCCACGCGACCGCCGGCCCCGCCGGCCAGCCCCTGACGGCCAGCACCCTGGCGGGATGGGTGGAACAGCAGCTCCCGCCCCCGGGCGTGCCGAAGGGCTACGACGCCGCCGTGATGGACTGGGCCCGCCAGGGGGACCGGTACCTCGCCCCGGCGGAAGATACCCGGGCATGGCCCGGTTACCGACCCATGGCGCCGGGCACACGGCCCCCGATCCTCTTCGACGCCCGGACCGGCCTCGTGGCCTACCCGCTGCTGCAGCCGCACTTCGGCAGCCGCCCGCCCTTCGCCCCCAACCACGGGCCGGCCCCCTTCCTGGATCCGACGCCGAACGGGGCCGACCCCCCGCCGCCCGGGGGGAGCGGCCCGTTCAGCGTGTGCCCAACCGGGACGCGCCCCGACGAGCTGGCGATCAACGCCATCACGGTGCCCCTGACCCTGAACCGCAAGGAGAACCTCACCGACCCCACCGGCGAGCTGTACGTCCTGCGCGACCAGGAGGCGGCGGTCCGGGCGGAGGGAGGCGATGCCCTGCGCCGGCCCCTGGCCATCCGGGCCAATGCGGGCCAGGACTGCGTCGACGTCCTGTTCCGCAGCGAGCTGGAGGACAACGCGATCAACCACATGTTCGCCAAGGCGGACATCCACATCCATTTCGTTCAGTTCGATGTGCAGGGCAGTGACGGGGTGGACACCGGCTTCAACTACGAGCAGGGGGTGCGCCCCTACACCGTCGAGGGGGAACGCCTTGCCGCTCCCACCCCGGCGGGGGCCACCACCGCCGTCCTGGGATCCACCACCCGCTTCCAGCCCGGGGAGGTCGTGGGGGTGGGCATGGACCAGGACGCCAGCTTCGAGGCCCGCAGGATCGCCGCGGTCCAGGGGACGACGCTGGTCTTCGACCGGCCGCTGGCCTTCCCCCACGGGGCGGGCGAGATCGCCAGCACCGAGTTCGTGCGCTACCGCTGGTACCCCGACGTCGAGTTCGGCACCGCCTACTTCCACGACCACGTCAACGCGCTGTCCTCGTGGGCGCACGGCTTGTTCGGTGCCCTGATCGCCGAGCCGCCGGACTCCAGCTACCACGACCCGCAGACCGGCGCGGCGCTGCCCAGCGGCCCGGCCGCCGACATCCACACCACCGGCACCGCCTCGGCGGACGTGCGCGGGAGCTTCCGGGAGCAGGTGATGTTCATCCAGGACGACAACGCCATCACCTCGGTAGGGCGGTCCTCGGGCAGCTCGCTCAACCTGCGGGTCGAGCCGCTGGACGACCGCACAGGGAACCCCGCCGAGCTGTTCAGCAGCACGCTCTACGGCGACCCGGAGACCCCGGTCATCCGGGCCTACCTCGGGGATCCGGTGGTGGTCCGCACCCTGGTGGCCGCCACCAACGACGTGCACACCTGGCATATCGACGGGCACAGCTTCCGGGCGGAGTCCTTCGACAGCCGGGCGCCGCCGGTGGACACCATCCACGTCGGGATCTCTGAGCGCTACGACCTGAGCATCCCGGCGGCCGGTGGGGCGCAGCGCCTCCCCGGTGACTACCTCTATTACGACGGCCGCTCGTACAAGCTCCGGGAAGGGGCCTGGGGGCTGCTGCGCGTGCTGGCCCAGCCCACCCCGTCGCTGCAGCCGTTGCCCGGTCACGAATCCCTACCCGTCCCGGCCTCCAGCGTCTGCCCGGCCGGTGCCCCGGGGCGTACGTTCTCGGTGGCCGCCCTGGCGGTGCCGCTCCCGATGCTGGCCACCACCTCGCCCCCCCGGATGGGCAAGGTCTTCGTCATGGAATCCAGCGTGGCGTCGGTGGCGTCGGGCCGCACGGCACCCGGGCCGCTGGTCCTGCATGCCGATGTGGGGGACTGCATCACCGTGCACCTGCGCAACGCCACGGGGGGTCCCGTGTCGCTGCATCCCGACCAGCTGGCCTTCGACCCGGCCCGCTCTGCGGGAGTCGCGGCCGGCGCGGAGCCGGTGCAGGCCGCCCCGCCGGGCGGGACCTACACCTACACCTGGTACGCGCCACCCGAGGTCGGACCCACCGCCGCACTCCTGCAGGACTTCGGCGACCCGCTGCACAACCTGGGGGCGGGGCTCTACGGTGCGGTGATCGTGGGCCCCCGGGGAGCGACCTACCGGGATCCGGGAACCGGTGCCGACGCCTCGGCGACCTCGTCGTGGGCAGTCGACGTCCACACCGCCTCCGGCTCGTACCGGGACTTCTCGTTGTTCCTGCAGGACGAGGACGCCGGCATCGGGACCCACCGGATGCCCTACACCACCAGGGTGGACGGCCCGGTCGGCATCAACTACCAGGCGACGCCGTTCACCGGGCCGCGCCCCGCGGCGGCTAGCACGCCGGTGCTCATGGCCCTGGCGGGGGACCCGGTCCACATCCACGTCCTGGTTCCCTTCAGCGAGCAGGACCAGGTCTTCAGCGTGGAGGGCCAGCGGTGGCCGGTCGAGGCCGGCGTCCCGGGCTCCACCCTGGTGAGCTCGCTGCAGGTGGGCGCCGACGAGGCCGTCACCCTGGTCCTCGCTGGCGGCGCGGGGAGCGGGCCGGGGGTCTACGAGTACGGCGACGCCCGGGCGCCCTACCGGGAGGCGGGGATGTGGGGCACCTTCCGGGTGAGCTGCCCCGGAGCGCTGCCCATCCGGCCCCTGGCCTCCTCGACAACCCCGGCCGCGTGCGCCGGCGCTCCAACCCTCGTGCGCCGGGCTGCTCTCCCGGTGGCCGTCGTGGCCGGTGGGGGTGCCGTCCTGGTTGCCCGGAGGCGCCGGCGCCAGCCTCGCTAGGGGCGCCGGGGCGCTATGCGGTCACTTGCCCGCGTTTCGGGGGCGAATCGACCTGCGATGATGTGGGCGGCGGCCCGGGTTCGGTGCCCCCCGCACGGAGATAAGGACCTCGCCGGTCTTGCCGGGCCCGATGGCGCCGGTCAGCCTCCCCACCTTCCCCGCCATTTCCACTGCACTGGCCCCCAGAGGGATCGGGCCACCCGTTGTCCGTCGTGCCACGCCTCACAGGCGTTGTGGGTCCCCCGGTCAGTCCTTACCAGGTTTTTTGCGCGGTCGGTGGGCCCCGCCGGTGTCCAGGTAGCCCTCCAGCGTGGCGATGGTCTCGTCGAGCCACTCGACCCATCCCTGCTCCAGGCGGATGCCCAGGCGGAGCGTCAGCAGTGGGTAGGGGGGCGAGCCGCCGGGGTCCCACATCCGCAGGGCGGGCTCCATCTGCTGGTAGCCGGCGAGGAGATCGGCGTGGCGGGTGCGCCGCCCCCGCAGCATGGCCACCAGCGCTGCCGGCCCCACCTGGTCCCCGAAGAACACCTTGGCGAGCGCCTCGTCGTAGTAGCGCACCGAGGCCTCCGGCGAGTGGAGCCAGGACTCGAGCGCTGCCCGGCCGGCGGGCGTCAGGGTCAGGAGCCGCCGGCGCCGGGCATTGTCGCCCGCCTCCTCGGCCACCAACCCGTCCCGGACCAGGCGCCTCGCCTGCTGGTAGACCTGGCTGTGGGCGGCCGACCAGAAGAAGCTCACCGTGCCCGCCATCGCCTTCTTCACGTCGTAGGCGGACATGGGGCCGAGGGCCAGGAACGCCATGAAGACGTAGTCCCCGGCGGGCAGCGGTCCCGGTTTGGCGGGCGGATCCGGACTTGACATGGGTACAGGATGGACTATTGTTTCGTAGTCCATCCTGTACTATTGGCAGCCGAAGGGATGGGGACAAGGGAGGGGCACGTGACCGAGGAGCGGCGATTCCTGGCGGTAATGATCGGCGGCAAGTCGGACGAGGAGATCGAGTCGTTCATCACCACGCTGGGGGGCATGGAGCCGGTCGTCGACCTGGTCTTCGCCCTGATGCCCCAGGAGCTGGATCCGGCGAAGGCCAAGGACTGCATCCTGGGCTGGGAGATCAGCTCCGGCGACCAGAAGGTGAGCTACCGCACCGAGGTGCGCAATGGCACGCTGACCGCCGAGAAGCGCGAGCCCGGCGACGACACCACTGCCACGATCATCATCGACATGGTCGAGTTCCTGCGCATCATCATCGAGGAGCGCGAGGCGCCAAAGGACTACGTCCTGGGCAAGTTCAAGGTGAAAGGCGACCTGGTGCTGGCCTACAACGTGCCGGAGATGTTCCCCTTCAAGGAGAAGCCCTCGCTCACCGCCTCTGCCTGACGCGCGGCAGCACCTGCGCGGTCGTGCCACCACCATCTGGCAACAGTGGTGGTGGCACCCTTGAGGAATCCCCCGCTTCCCCCTAACCTGGCGCCCGAACAAGGCGTCCGGGGTGGGCGCACTACGGAAGGAAGTGGCTGTAGGCCGGTGTGCGGTGCACCGCACATGGCGTACGGCCAGGGAGGGGGTTCCTGTGACACGGTTCTCGTGGTGGCACCGCGCCCGGATGTCGGGCGCGGCACGTGCGTTGACCTGCCTGGCCGTGGCTGGCCTGCTGGTGGCCACGCTGGCTCCGCCGGCGCCCGCCGACTATGTCGGCACCGGCACGCACCCGTGGGCGGTCGTGCTGTGCAACTTCACCAACCAGCGGCTGGACCCGGCACCGGCGAGCTACTTCAACACCATGTACGGCAACGGGGGCTCGGGATCCGGGCAGTTCAACTTCGTCGACTTCTGGCACGACGTGTCCTTCGACCAGCTGTCGGTCGCCGGCACCACGGTGATCGACGGGTCCCACGCCGACGCCAACGGCTGGTACACCGTCCCGGAGACCCGCGACACCTGGGGCTACTCGCGGGACCGCTACGGCAAGATCGTCGACTGCGAGAACGCCGCCCTGCCGGACGTCAATTTCCACAACTACTACGGCGTGGTGGCGATCTTCCCCGAAGCGGCCGGCAACCTGACGGCCGGGATCAGCGCCGCCGACACCGCAGTGACGGTCACCAACTCCAGCGGCGCGACCTCCAACGTCACCACCACCAATTACTGGCCGGCCGCTCCGTTCATGATGAACATCCAGAGCGAGACCGTGAACGTCACCGCCGCGCACGACAACGGCGACGGCACCGAGACCTTCACCATCACCCGTGCGGCCAACGGGACCACCGCGACGGCCCACCCGGCGGTGGACGGCAGCGGGAACGCGGTCGGCGCGGGCGTGCCCGGCGACTTCGGCGAGGTGACCGGCGGCAGCCATGTCGGCACCCCGCCCGGGTTGAGCAACGTCACACTGTCGGACACCAACACCTACCAGCTGGCGCAGGTCGTCCTGCCCAACGAGGCCAACCTCACCGGGGCCGGGCACGAGACCGGGCATGGGTTCGGCTACAACCACTCCCGGAAGCTCAGCTTCTCGACTGTCGACTACAAGGACGCCACCGACATCATGAGCGCCTACGACGGCACTTACGAGACCGGCTCGCTCGGCACCTCGTTCGGTGGGGCGGTGCTGGGCAGTGTGGTCGACGACAAGGGCCCCGGCCTGGATGCGATCGACCTGGACTTGCAGGGCTGGATCCCCTCCGGCCGGCACTTCGCCTTCAACAACGCCTCGCCGCCGAACCAGTCCACCATCACCCTGCATGCGCTCTCCGACCCCAACGCCCGGTTGGGCAGCAGCGACTACCTGGAGGCGCGGGTGCCGGCATCGGTGACCATCCAGAACGCCGACCCGACCGGGGCGGCGCCCACCAGCCCGCCCACGTGCAGCGGGACCGGCTTCGGCTGCACCACCAGCCAGTACTACACGCTGGAGTACCGCCAGAAGACCGGCTGGGACTCCGGTTTCCCGGCCAGCGCCGTCGTGGTGCACCTGTTCGGGGCCGACAACCGCTCCTACTGGGTGGACCAGTTGCCGGACGGTCACAACGGGCTCCTCTACGCGGGCGATGAGTACGTCGACGCCGCCAACAAGACCTACGTCGCCGTCAACTCGATCTCGGGCTCCTCGGCGCAGGTCACGATGGGCTCGGCGCAGATCACCCCGACCCTCGCCTGGGCCGGGGCCACCAGCGGCGACTTCAACGACCAGGTCACCCTCGCCGCCGATCTGAGCGTCGGGGGCGCCCCGGTGCCCAACGAGAGCGTGGACCTGTCGGCCGGGACACAGTCGTGCTCGGGTACCAGCGATGCCGCCGGGCACGTCTCGTGCACGATCACGCTGACCCAGGACCCGGCGGTGGTCTCTGCCTCGGCCTCGTTCGCCGGGGACAGCGCCTACGCCGCGGCCGGCAGCAGCCCGGCGTCCTTCACCATCAACCAGGAAGACACCAAGGTCACCTTCAACGGGGCCAGCGCCGGCGACTACCACGACGCGGCCACCGTCTCCGCCACGCTGACCGACCCGGCGGACGGCACCCCGATCGCCGGGAAAGCGATCGGCTTCACCATCGGCACGAGCGCCACGGACACCTGCTCGGCGAGCACCGGGGCCGACGGGGTGGCGGCCTGCACCGTCACGCCGACCCAGGTCCCGGCGCCCTACACCATGCATGCGGCCTTCGCCGGGGACACCGACTACGCAGCCAGCGCCGACGCCAGCACGACCTTCACCATCACCAAGGAGGAGACCACCACCACCTACACCGGACCCACGGTGATCCTCCAGGGGGCCTCGGGAGTCACCCTCACGGCGGGGCTGTTCGAGGACACCACGGCCACGGCGGGCGACCCACCGACCGACCCGATCGCGGGGCGCACCGTCACCCTCGGCCTGGGCGCGCAGACGTGCACCGCGACAACCGCCAGCACCGGCACCGCCTCGTGCACGCTGACGTTCAGCGGCGCCCTGGGTCCCGAACCGCTGTCGGCCACCTTCGCGGGGGACGCCTACTACCTGCCATCGCAGGACACGTCGAAGACCGCGATCGTCTTCGCTTTCCCCTCCCGGGGCGCCTTCGCCCTGGGCGACCAGACAGTGGCTGCCGGCAGGGCGCCGGTGACCTGGTGGGGGGACAACTGGTATGCCCTGAACCAACTTTCGGGCGGGGTGGCGAACCCGGCATTCAAGGGGTTCATCGGCACGATCTCGTTGCCGACCAGCACCCCGCCGGCGTCCTGCGGAGGCAGCTGGACCACGCTGCCGGGAAACAGCCCGCCGCCGACCTCGGGGGTCCCTACCTACATGGGCGTGATCGTCCCGAGCACGGTGGCCAAGTCCGGCAACGTCTTCTCCGGCAATTCGACCCACATCGTGGTGGTTGCCACTGACCCCGGCTACGGGCCGAACCCGCAGAGCCACGGCACCGGCACCATCGTGGCGACCTTTTGCTGACACCTGCCGCCGGGTCCCCGGCCTGGGCACCGATCCGCCTCGTGCGGACGGCGGCTCTGGCCGGGGCCCTGGCCTCGGTTCTAGCAGGGTGCTCGGGGCCGGCCGCGACGCCGGGCGGCTCCGTCCCGTCGTCGCCCGCGCCCCGCCTGCCCACACCCCCGGCCACAACCGCCGCGCCCGGGACGGCCCCGCTCCGACTTGTCACGGGCGACTCCGCCTATGGCGCCATCCTGGAGACCGGCGCCGGCTACCCGGTGTACGTCTTCTCCGGTGACGGCAGGGGCACCAGTCGCTGCACCGGGTCCTGCGCGGCCCAGTGGCCACCGGTGCCGAGCGCGGGCAGCGTGCTGCCGGGACCGGGAGTGCAGGCGGATCTCGTAGGCCGCAGCCGCCGGCCGGACGGGGGCGACCAGGTCACCTACGCCGGGCGCCCGCTGTACACCAACCGGGCCGACATCTCGCCCGGCCAGCTCAACGGGCAGGGCGCCTCCAGCTTCGGCGGCCAGTGGCACCTGGTCGATGCCTCCGGGCAACCGGCGTCCGCCCCGGTCCCGTCTCCCGCCCGGTCGGTCGGGGGCGGTGCCTGAGTCAGCCGACGCTGACGAGGTCGACGACGAAGATCAGCGTCTCTCCCGGCTTGATGGCGCCGCCCGCCCCGCGGTCGCCGTAGCCCAGGTGGGGCGGGATCACCAGCTGCCGGCGCCCGCCCACCTTCATCCCGGCGACACCCTGGTCCCAGCCCCGGATCACCCGGCCGGCACCCAGCGGGAAGCTGAAGGGCTGGCCCCGGTCCCACGAGGCGTCGAACTGGCGCCCGTTCGAGTGGGCGACCCCCACGTACTGGACCGTGACGTGCTTGCCCGCCGTTGCCTCGGCGCCCGTGCCCACCTCGAGGTCCTCGATCTGCAGGTCGGTCGGGGGCGGGCCAGCGGGGACGGTGACGGCGGGCTTGGTCTGGGCCATGGCGGGGTCCTTTCCGGTGGGCAGCAGTCAGGCCACCCTAGCCGACACAACCCCGATTCCGGCGGGCCGGGGTGCCACCGGCAGTAAAGTGGGAACGTGGGTTTCGCCTGGAAGCAGTGGCTCTCCGACGACCAGATGACCCTGCTGGCCGGCTACCGCGAGCACACCGGGCGAGCCGTCGAGTACGCCGCCAGCGCCTTCCTCGAGTGGCTGGACGGCGCCCCGGCGACCATCGCCCGCACCACCGAGTTCCTCTGGGGCTACCTACCCCTGCGCTTCCGCTCGGAGCCCGAGCCGCCGTCCGATTACCCCCAGCAGGTGGCGGATCTGGTCGAGTTCGCCGGCCCCCGGCTGGGCTGGGACGTCGCCGGGTGTATGGCGGTATGCGCCGATACCGCGGCGTACGAACGCCGCTGGCGCACCCGCAACACCACCCCCCTGCCGCTGTGGCTCGAGGAGCTGCGGCTGTGGATGACCGCCCGGGAGCTGGAATGCTCCGTCCCGCCGGCGGACCCGGACGACCCGCTGCTTGCCCAGGCCCTCCGGGACCTCAAGCCCGGCACCGCCGGGCTCCTCGCCCAGGTGCGGGAGCCCGACCCCCGCATGCGCCCGCCCCTGCCCGAACCGTGCACCGGGCTGGAGGCGGTGGGGGCCCTGCTGGAGGTCATCGGCGCCGGCGTCAGGCTCACGGACACCGGCCGGTTGGGCATGGCCCACGGGCGGGCCTTCCTGGAGACCATGGGATGGGACTACCTCCTGGACGAGAAGATCGGCAAGGAGATCTTCAAGACCCGAAGCACCTCGGAGATCGAGGCCATCGAGCTCACCCGGGCATGGGCCGGCGCGGCCCGCCTGGTCCGGGTGCGCCAGGGCAAGCTCGTCCCGACCACCGAGGGCAGGCAGTTCGGCCGGGCGCCCATGGACGACTGGTGGGCACTCTTCGACGCCGGCGCCCGCCGGCTCTCGTGGGCCACCTTCCGGTACCCGAGCCGCCGCCGGCCCTTCTGGGCCGAGTTGGTCGCCGACCATGGCCCGGCCTACCTGCGGATGGCGCTCGATGCCGGCCGAAGCGGGATCGCCCTGTTGCCGGTGGCGGCCCTGACGTGGAGCCGGATCGCGGCGGCCTGGGTGACCGACCAGCTGAACCGCGACCAGGTCCGCTGGCAGGTGGACATGGTGTCGTCCAGCATCCGCCGCGGGGTCTTCCTCCCCCTCGAGCTGCTGGGTGCCGCCGAGACCTGGATCGGGGGGGCGGACGGCGCCGCCCGGCTGACGCCCATCGGTCTGTGGGCGGTGGCCCGGCTGCGCCGCCAGCTGCTGGAGGAAGCCGGCAAGGAGGCGCAGAAGGCGGCGGCCACCCGGCGGGAGCCGACCCCGAAGGGCGTGGTGGGCGGCGGCAACGTGATCGATCTCGCCGCTCGTAGGCCGGCCCGGCGATCGGGCTATTGGGGCACAGCGGCGCCCTGAACCCTGCCCACGGCGTCGTTCGTCGGCCGCAATGAGGTCACGTTGCCGGTTTTCGCGGGCAAATCGACCTGCCACGATCTGGGCCGGCCTCCCGGGCCCTCAGCGCCCGGTGGTGGCCAGGGCGGTGCGCAGCACGTAGCCCACTTGGGCGGTCTGCAGGCCGGCACGCTGTTCGGTGTGGCCATCGGGCCAGCGGGTCTCGACGGTCCCTCGGGCGAGGTCCGGCCGGGGGCGGAGGACCGGCGGCTCGGCGGCGACATCCAGCTCGACGCCGCACCCGAAGGTGGCGAACAGCTGCGCCGCGGCGGTGCCCATGCCGGCCACCGTCACCGCCCCGACGGTCACCCTCCCGCGGGCTGCAAGGTGCACCGGGATCCCCTGGGCGGCAAGATATGCGGCCAGTGCGGCAGTCTTGGCGCCGCCGGGGTCAAGCCCGCCGGGGTTCCGCCCCACAAGGCTCTCGGGGTTGTCGGGAACGCCGTCAGGAACGGAAATGGTGTAGCCGGATGCGTCGCTCATCGCCGGGGTCACAGTACCCGCCCACACCGCGCCTTCAGCCGCGCCCGGGATGCTGCCGGACATGAGAGCGCCGGAACGCTTCCTGCCCGCCCGCACCGCCGTGCTGGTCGTTGTGGCCATCCTCCTGTCGGCATGCACCAGCGGATCGCACCGGCCTGCTGCGCAGACGTCCACCGGCTCGCCGGCAGCCGGGGCATCGCCAACCGCCACCGCCGTCTCCGCTCCCATCCCCGCCATCGAGGCCGGGCTCCTTCCCTGGAGGCTCGGCACGCCCATCAGCCGGGTCACGGTGCTGCCCGCAGCCCCGGGACATCTCCTCCTGGCGGGGGGCGCCAGCAGCGCCGGACCGTCGAACGGGGTGTACTTGCTCGACACCGCCTCGGGAGCCCTGACGCCGGAGGGGTCGCTGAGCCAGCGCGTCCAGGATGCCGCCGGTGCGGTGGTCGGCGGGGGCAGCGTGCTCTTCGGCGGGACCGCCTCCGCTACCGTGGCGACCGTCCAAACCGTGGGTCCGTCCCCGGGCGGGACGGTGCCGGTCACCGGCACACTCCCCCAGCCCCGTTCGGGAGCGGCCAGCGTGACGGTAGGTGCCACGACCTACCTCGTGGGCGGCGACGCTGCGGTGCTCGCCACCACGGACGCCAGGACCTTCACCAAGGTGGCCGACCTCCCCGTTCCGGTGCGCTATCCGGCGGTGGCGGCGGTCGGCGGCCAGATCTACGTCTTCGGCGGCGAGGGCCTGACCGACGGTCAGCCGGTCAGTGCCATCCAGCGCATCGACCCCGCCCGGCGCTCCGCCACCCGCGCCGGCCAGCTCCCCATGCACGTGACGGGCGCGGCCGCGGTCACGATCGGCACCCAGATCTACCTGGCCGGCGGCACCACCGCCGAAACCCAGACGGTGACCCCCGGCGCCGGACGGACCCAACTGCCCGGGACCTGGCTGGGCCCGGAGCCACCTGGGGCAGGAGCCGGGGCCACCGGGCACACTGGGCCCACCGGGTCCATCGTGCCCACATCGGGCGGCATCTGGGCGTTCAACCCCGCCACCGGTGCCGTGCTGCCCGCCGGCCAGCTGCAGGTGCCGGTCTCGCACGCCGGGGTGGCGGTGGCGGGCGGCTCGGCCTGGCTGGTGGGCGGCGAGTCGAGCGGCAGCCTGGTCGCCGCCGTCCAGGTGCTGACACCCAATGCCAGCTTCGGCCAGGCCGGCTCCCCGGGGGCGGGATCCCCCTACTACGGCACCCAGTTGCTCATCGCCGACCGGGGCAACGACCGCCTGCTGCTCATGGATGCCGCCATGCATGTGACCTGGGAGTATCCCGGCCCGGGACTGTCCGCCGATCCGCTCGGTTTCTACTTCCCCGACGACGCCTTCTTCGCCCGCCACGGGTCGGTGATCGTCTCCAACCAGGAGCAGAATGACACCATCGTGCAGATCGCCTACCCAACCGGGACGGTGGTGTGGTCCTACGGCCACCCGAAGACGCCGGGCGCCGGTCCCGGCTTCCTGCACGAGCCCGATGACGCCTACCTGCTGCCGGACGGCCAGATCACGGTGGCGGACGCCGACAACTGCCGGATCCTGGTCATCAACAACGACAAAACGTTGGCCCATCAGGTGGGAACCACCGGGACGTGCACCCACCACCCGCCGGCATCAATGGGGACACCGAACGGCGATACCCCGCTGGCCGACGGCAACCTGCTGGTCTCCGAGATCACGGGCGTCTGGGTGAGCGAGTACACGCCGACGGGGTCCCTGGTGTGGACGGTGCACCTCCCAGGCGTCACGTACCCGTCGGACCCGCAGCAGGTGGGGGCCGGCCCGGGGAACGATGCCGACCACTACCTGGAGGCGGACTACGCCAAGCCCGGGGGCGTGGTCGAGTTCACCCGGGAGGGCCAGATCCTGCGCACCTACCACGTGGCGGCCGGACCCGGGATGCTGAACCACCCCTCGCTGGCCGAGCTGCTGCCCAGCGGTGTCTACCTGATCAACGACGACTACCGGCACCGCATGGTGGCCATCGACCCGGCCACCGGCGCCCTGGTGTGGCAGTACGGGACCAACGACCAGGCGGGCATGGCGCCGGGTCAGCTGAACACGCCCGACGGCTTCGACCTCCTGGCCCCGGACGGATCGACGCCAACCCATCCCTTCACCGGCTGAGCCGGCCTTGTGCGATCATGGCCTTGTACGATCATCGCCGTACAATGGGACCTGGAGCGTGACCATGATGCTGCCCACCGAGACCGAGCTGTACCACCCTGCCAGGGAGGAGATCGCCCTCACCAAGGTGCTCCACGCCCTCAGCGATCCCATCCGTCTGGACCTGGTGCGCCGGCTGGACGCGTGCGGCGAGGAGCGGTGCTGCGGGAGCTTCCAGGACCTGCCGATCGCCAAGTCCACCGCCACCCACCACTGGCGGGTGCTGCGCCTGAGCGGCGTGGTGGCCGCCCGGGAGGAGGGCACCCGCAAGTTCCACCGCCTCCGCCGCGACGACCTCGACGCCCGCTTCCCGGGCCTGCTGGACTCGGTGCTGGCCGCCAGCGCGGCCGAGGCTCCGCTCGCCTTCAGTCCGTAAGGCTCCTAGCCCGGAGGGGCCTGTCCCCGTAGAGCAGCCACGCCCCGCAGGCCCACTGCCGCCGCCCCGATGAGCGGGCCGGCATCGCCCAGCCCGCCCGGCCGGATCACCGTCCCCCGGGAGAACTCCAGAGCCGAGGTCAGGGCGATCTCCGCCTGGGCGGCGGCGAAGAAGGGGGCGCCGAACCCCAGGGCCACCGATCCGGCCACCACCGCCAGGGGCAGGTCCAGCAGGTTGGCCACCGAGCCCACCGCCCGGCCAACGAGGCGCCCGCAGCGCTCGATGAGCTCCGGGGGCGCCTCACGGGCCGGGCGCCCGGTCTGCGCCTGGATCGCCAGGCCGGAGACCTCCGCCTCCAGGCACCCGCGGGCCCCGCAGGCGCAGCTCCGCCCGCCGGGCTCCACGATCACGTGGCCGATGTGCCCGGCGTTGCCCGACCGGCCATCGAGGAGCCGGCCGTCGAGCACGATCCCGCCCCCCACCCCGGTGGACACCACCATGGCGATGAAATTGGGTTCGCCCGCGGCCGCCCCCACCCAGCCTTCCCCGAGGGCGAGGGCCTTGGCGTCGTTGTCGACGTAGGTGGGCAGCCCGGTGGCGGCGGCCAGGCGGCTGCGCAAGGGGAAGCCGCGCCAGGCGGGGATGTTGAGCGGCGAGACCGCCTCGCCCCCAGGCGCCATCGGGCCGCCGCAGCCGACGCCGCAGGCCGTCGCATCGGGGGCGGGCAGCTGCCCGATCAGCTGCAGCAGTCCGGCGAAGATTGCCTCCGCATTGGCAGCCGCCGGGGTGGGAGCGTGGACCCGGGAGACCAGCACCCCGGCCGGGTCCACCAGGCCGGCCGCCAGTTTGGTCCCGCCGATGTCGATCGCCAGAACCTGGCCCATGGCCGGCAGTATGGCGGGCCGAACCGTGAGCGACGGCCAGCCCGCGGCGGGTGGGCGTGCCCATTGGTAGGCGGGCCATTCCCGTGCGGCCGGCGGGCGTGGGCCCCTTGTTGGCGGCGTGGTACAGCCAGTGGATGTACTACTCCTCCAACTAAGCGCTGCGGCTGCCGCCCCGGCCCCCCGTGCCCGGCCGCGGCTGATGGTCCGAAAACGCCTTGCCGGATCGGGACCCGCCTGATATTGTTCGATGTATGACGAACATCGAACAACGCCCCGGGAGGCCCGCAGGCGACGCCCGGCGGTGGTGGGCGCTCGCCGTGCTCTGCCTGAGCCTCGTGCTGATCGCCCTCGACAATACCGTACTCAACGTGGCTCTCCCCACCCTGGTGCGGGACCTGCACGCCTCCACCGCGCAGCTGCAGTGGATCGTGGACGGCTACCAGCTGGTCTTCGCCGGCCTGCTGTTCAGTGCCGGGTCGATGGCCGACCGCCGTGGGCGCAAGGGTGCCCTGCAGATGGGTCTCGTGCTGTTCGGCGCCGGGACCCTGGTCTCGGCGTTCGCCGGCAGCGCCAACCTCCTCATCGTCACCCGCTCGTTCATGGGCATCGGCGGTGCCCTCATCATGCCGGCGACGCTTTCCATCCTGGGCACCGTCTTCCCCGACCCCGCCGAGCGCACCAAGGCGATCGCCATCTGGGCGGCCATGGCGGCGGTGGGCATCGCCATCGGCCCCGTGCTGGGCGGCGTCCTTCTGGCGCACTTCAGCTGGGGCTCGATCTTCCTCATCAACGTCCCGGTGGTGGTCATCGCCCTGGTGGGCGGCGGGCTCCTGCTGCCCAAGTCCAAGGACCCCTCGCCCGGGCGGGCGGACCCGGTGGGGTCGCTGCTCTCGGTAGGCACACTCATGAGCCTGATGTACGCCGTCATCGAGGGCCCCAGTCTGGGCTGGACCAGCGGTGACGTCCTGGGGTCGGCGGTGCTGGGCATCGCCCTGCTGCTCGCCTTCCTGTCCTGGGAGTCGCACTCGGATCACCCGATGCTGGACCTGCGCCTGTTCCAGGACCGCCGGTTCTCGGTGGGGGCGCTCAGCCTGACGCTGCTGTACTTCTCGGCCCTCGGCACTTACTTCCTCTACACCCAGCACCTGCAGTTCGTCATGGGGTACTCGGCGCTGCGGGCCGGGGTGTACACGGTGCCGTTCGCCGTCGTGCTGGTGTTGGTGTCGCTGCAGACACCCCGGGCGCTGCGCCGCTACGGCACCGGCCGGGTTGCGGGGACCGGGCTCCTGGTGCTGGCCGCCGCCCTCCTGGTGCGGGCCACCGCCAACGCCGACACCACCTACGGGCTCCTGCTGGTCTCGCTGGTCATCACCGCCGTCGGGGTCGGGTGCACCATCGCCCCCTCCACTGCCTCGATCATGAGCTCGCTGGCGCAGGCACAGGCGGGGGTGGGCTCGGCGATGAACGACGCCGCCCGGCAGGTGGGCGCCGCCGCCGGCGTGGCCGTGCTGGGCAGCGTCTGGGCCTCGAGCTATGAGCACGCCCTGGCGGCGCCCCGGCTCCACGCCGCCATCCCGGCCGCCGCGGTACAGGCGAGCCGGACGTCGGTGGGGGCAGCCCTGGCGGCAGCCAGGTCGCTACCCGCCAACCGGGCGGCGGGCCTGGTGGAAGGGGTGAAGGGCGCCTTTGTCCACGGCTCGAACGTGGCCTGCGTGGTGGCGGCCGGGGTGGCGTTGGTGGGCGCGGTGTTGGCGGTCCGGGCGCTGCCCAGGTCCCCCCGGGAGCGGATCGCCCGAACCGCCGACGTCGAGATTCAGGTCCTCGACCTCACCGAAGAGCTGCTCTAGCTCTCGGACTCCTCGGTCGCCGTCGGGTCCGCTGCCCGGTGATGGGGCAGGTCGCTCTCTGAAACGGAGAGCGGGATCGACCCGAGTGCGGATGTTTCCGAAGTGGGCTCCGAGCCCGCCTGGACCTTGGGGTAGTCCGCCGACACGGCCGGTGCTGTCGGCTGGCTCTCCTCGGTCGAGGTGTCCGTCGAGAACAGGTCTTCCAGGCTGCTGGCCATGGTGCACCTCCTTTCGGTGTGAGCGCCTTCTCTGCCTGCCTACCCCGCCCGGCGGGGTCCCCAAACCCCTTCTCACCCGACTCTGATTCGCCCACGCCTTGCATGGGTATGCGCTGTGAGCCGGAACCAGGGGACCGGAACCAGGGGAACGGAGGGCACCGATGAGCAGAGGGCGCTGGGGAGCGTTTGGCGGCGTGGCAGTCACGATTGTGCTGGTCGCCACCGCGTGCGGAAAGTCCACCACCAAGGGATCCGGGGGCGCCACCACCGGCTCCTCCGCCGGCACCACCACCATCGAGTTCGCCGAGTCCGGCCTGGGCACCGAGGGCCAGCAGACCCAGGCGGCCATCAACGCCTTCCAGCAGGCCAACCCGAACATCAAGGTGAAGATCGACGCCCTGTCGTCGGATTCGACGCAGTACCTCACGCAGCTCGAGCAGTCCTTCGTCGCCGGCTCCTCGACCCCCGACGTCTTCGAGTCCGACGTCACCTACCCGGCGAAGTTTGCCCAGGCAGGCTGGGCCATGGCGCTGGACAGCTTGAACCCGGACATGAGCCAGTACTTCCCTGCCGAGGTGGCCGCCGGGACGTTCAACAACAAGCACTACGCCATCCCGTGGTTCGACAACCCCGAAGGCCTCTACTACCGCACCGACCTGGTCTCCACGCCGCCCACCACACCCGAGCAGGTGGTCGCCGACGCCCAGGCGGCGGTCAAGGCCAACCCGTCCCTGAAGGAAGGCCTCGCCTTTGAAGGAGCCAAATACGAGGGGGCCATCACCGCATTCCTCACCGTGGACTCCGCCTTCGGTGGCAAGCTCGACCCGCAGAACCTGAACACGCCGGGCAACCTCGCCGCCCTGCAGTTCCTGCACGACGCCATCTACACCACCAAGATCGCCCCCACCGCGGTCACCGGCTGGCAGGAGGGCCAGGTGCAGACCGAGTTCACCTCGGGCAACGCTGCCTTCTCCATCAACTACCCCTTCGTCGAGTCCCTGGCCACCACCCCGCCGGTCATGAACCACGTGGGCTACATCCCCTTCCCCGCCGGGCCGGGCGGCACGCCGGGCGCAGCCCTGGGCGGCGAGATGCTGGGCATCAACTCCAAGACCAAGAACGCCGCTGCGGCGTGGAAGCTGGTGCAGTACCTGACCACCCCGGCGGTGGAGATCGCCCGGGCCAAGGCAACCGGTGACCCGCCGTCGCTGCCCTCGGCCTACACCTCCGACCTCTACTCGGCGGCCCCTTACTTCCAGCAGGTCAAGACGCTCAACGACAACGCCCAACCCCGGCCGGTGAGCCCCAACTACCTGCAGATCTCCACCGATCTGCAGACCATGTTCTCGGCGGTGTTCGCCAACACCAAGCAGCCCGCCGATGCGCTGAAGGCCGCCGCCACAAGCGTCAAGAACGACGCCAACGCAACCCCCGGCCAATAGCGGCACATGAGCGTTCCCGCGGCCGCTGCGCCCCGCCGGGGCGGCCTGCGGTGGCGCACCCCCCACGACCGCCGGCTGACCCAGGACCGGCGGCTGGGGTACCTGCTGGTGGCGCCGGTGATCGTCCTGCTGCTGGCGATCACCGCCTACCCGCTGGTCTACAACCTGTGGAACTCGTTCCGCTTCGTCAACCTCAGCTATGCCGGGCTGCCCCAGCACTTCGTGGGGCTGTCCAACTACCACAAGATGGTGGCCTCGCCCGAGTGGCAGGCGGCGCTGGAGCGCACCCTGGGTTTCACTGTCATCACGGTGGCGGCCGACCTGGCCCTCGCCCTCGGGCTGGCCCTCATGCTGCACCGCAAGTTTCGGGGGCGGGGGCTGCTCCGAGCCGCAGTCCTGGTGCCCTGGGCGGTCCCGACGGTGGTCTCGGCCACCCTGTGGAAGACCATGTTCGACCCCCGGGCGGGCTTCGTCGACTACATCCTCGGCGGGCTGCACCATTCGTGGTCCACCATCACCTGGGTCAACGGCAGCACCCTGCGGTCCTGGGTGGCGATCTTCGTCGCCGACTCGTGGAAGAACATCCCCTTCGTCGCCCTGATCCTGCTGGCCGGCCTCCAGCTGATCCCTTCTGACGTCTACGAGGCCGCCCGGATGGACGGAGCTTCGTCCTGGCAGTCGTTCCGGCGCATCACGCTGCCGCTGCTGAAGCCGGCGATCGTGGTCGCCGCCATCTTCCGCACCCTGCAGGCGTTCTTCGTCTTCGACGTCATCTACATCCTGACCGGGGGCGGGCCCGGGACCTCGACCGAGACCCTGTCGTTCCTCAACTTCCAGACCTTCATCAACAACACCGACTTCGGCTACGGCGGGGCGATCTCGGTCCTCCTGGTGGTGATGGCCCTGGTGATGGCCGCGGGCTACGTGCGCTTCCTGCGGCCGGAGACCGCGTGATGCGCGGGCTGCGCCGGGCGTCGTTCTCCCTCGGCGTGCTGGCGACCGTCCTCATCGCCCTGTTCCCGTTCTACTGGATCCTGCGGACGTCGCTGGAGTCAGACGCCGAGTCCGCCCAGGGGGTCGGCGGCAAGATCGGCCTCCTCCCGCCCCACCTGGGCTTCGCCGCCTACCGGACCGACTTCGTGGGCCAACACTTCCTCACGCCCCTGATCAACTCGGCGGTGATCTCGCTGGCCACCACGCTGGTGACGGTGATCGTGGCCGCCCTGGCGGGCTACGCCCTCGCCCGGCTGCACATCCGGGGCGCCGGGGCCATCCTCGGCTTCATCCTGCTGGCCGGCTTCTTCCCGATCCTGGCGATGATCGGCCCCCTGTTCCTGCTGTTCAAGGACCTGGGCATGCTGGACAACGTCTACCCGCTGATCGTCACGTACCTGGTCTACACGCTGCCGATCTCCACCTGGCTGCTGAAGAACTTCTTCGAGCAGATCCCCATCGAGCTGGAGGAGGCCGCCCTGGTGGACGGCGCCAGCCGCCTGCAGACGCTCCGCCGGGTGGTGATGCCGGTCGCCCTCCCCGGAGTCTTCACCGCCGCCATCCTGGCGTTCATCCTGGCGTGGAACGACTTCACCTTCGCAGTGTCGTTCCTGCGCAGCAGCGCCCACTTCACCGCCCCGTTGGCCATCGTCAACTTCGGCCAGAGCCAGTTCCAGGTGTTCTACAACCGCATCGACGCCGCCGTGGTGATCATCGCGATCCCCATCGCCCTGCTGGTACTGATGGCGCAGCGCCGGATCGTCTCCGGGCTGACCGCGGGGTCCTTCCGGTGAGCACGCTCGAGAGGGGGTCCCCATGGCGACGGTGACGCTGGAGCAGGTGTCGAAGGTGTACCCCAACGGCGCCAAGGCGGTGTCCGAGCTCAACCTCCAGGTGGCCGACGGCGAGTTCGTCGTCCTGGTCGGCCCCTCCGGCTGCGGCAAGACCACGGCGCTGCGCATGGTGGCGGGTCTGGAGGACATCACCGCCGGCGAGATCCGTATCGGGGAACGCGTCGTGAACGACCTGTCTCCCCAGCAGCGCGACATCGCCATGGTGTTCCAGAACTACGCCCTCTACCCGCACATGACGGTGGCGGAGAACATCGGCTTCTCCCTCCGCCTGCACCGCATGCCGAAGGCCGAGGTCCAGGCCAAGGTGGCGGAGGCCGCAGAGATCCTGGGGCTCACCGAGCACCTGAAGCGCAAGCCTGCCCAGCTCTCCGGGGGCCAGCGCCAGCGGGTGGCGATGGGCCGGGCCATCGTGCGCCAGCCTTCGGTGTTCCTCATGGACGAGCCCCTGTCCAACCTGGATGCCAAGCTGCGGGTCCAGATGCGGGCCGAGGTCGCCCGCCTGCAGCGCCGCCTGGCCGTGTCCACCCTCTACGTCACCCACGACCAGACCGAGGCCATGACGATGGGCGACCGGGTGGCCGTGATGCGCGAGGGACTCCTGCAGCAGCTGGGCACCCCGCACGAGATCTACACCTCCCCGGCGAACCTGTTCGTGGCCGGCTTCATCGGATCGCCGGCCATGAACGTCTACCGGGCGCGGCTGGGCGAGGACGGCCAGGAACTGCGCCTGGGCAGCCAAACGTTGATGTTGCCGGAGAACGTGGCTGCCGACGAGGGCCTCGCTGCCTTCCGCAACAAGCCCCTCGTGGTGGGCATCCGGCCCGAGGACCTGCCCGATGCGGCGCTCGCATCCACCCCGCCCGGCTCCCAGACCCTGCACGCTGAGGTGGAACTGGTCGAGGAGCTGGGCTCGGAGCGCTACATCCACTTCCGCATCGACGCCGACCGGGTGGCGGTCCACGCCGAGGTCGCCGCCGGGAGCGAGGAGGAGGCCGCCCTCACCTCGGGCGAGATCGGTGCGGCCGCTACGACGGTGGGCGTCGCCCGGGTGGCGCCCACCAGCCGGATCCAGGCGGGCCAGCAGGCGACGTTCGCCGTGGACACCGGGCGTCTCTACCTTTTCGAGGAGGGGACGGGCGCCGCCCTGCGGGGGCCGGCCGACTAACCGCCGAAGGCTGGGAAGGCCACCATCCCGGCTGACCATCTGATCGCGAAAAGCATCGCGGGTTCTCCCCTGCTCGGCATGCCTGCCCAAACCCCGGATCTTGACTTTTCTTCCGAGCACATGAATACTCCTGGCAAGGAGGGAATTCGATGGTCACTACTCGTATGCGTGTGTTTCTTGGCGGGAGCCGGCGGCCTGCGCCAGGCCTGGGTGCAGGAGCCGGCCCTTCCGTGAGTTTTCTGAGTTTGTCGAGTTCAAAGCCGCCGGGTGGTGCCGGCAGGAGGGAGTGGTCATGCCTGTGATCCGGGTGAACCCCGACAGCATCCGCCAGTACGCCGCCGCCGCCCAGGGCCAGTTCGACGCCGTGCGCAGCGAGCTGGTGGGGCTGGTGGACGACGCCGTCGGGGTGCGCTACTTCGGCCCCAACGCCGTCGACTTCAAGAGCCACTGCGGCCAGATGGCGGCCGATTTCAGCCTCCGCCTGGGGCAGGACCTGGGCCACATCGCTGACGCCGTGCGGGCCGCCACCTCGGCGGTCTCCGCATCGCTCGGCGGGGCGCCGATCTCGATCGCGGTCAACGGGGCCGCCTTGCCGGTGCCACCGGTGCCACGCGGCGACGGGTCGGTGGAGATCGACCCCACCGGGCTGGAAGCCCTGAAGCCGGTGGTGACCCGGCACATCTCGGCGATCGTGGACCAGATCTCCGCCCACCTGCGCACCCTGCAGGGCACCGATTGGGAGGGCCAGGCCAAGCAGAGCGCGGTCTCGGCGGTGAGCGGGTTCACCAGCGCGGCGCAGAGCCGGGCGAACGAGGCCCAGACCTCGATCACCTCCTACATCGACGCCCAGATCAGCGACGTCATGGCGCGGGACCGCTGACCGCCCGACCGCTGACCGCCCGACCGCTGGCGGCTGAACCTGCGGCGGTGAGGCGATGCAGCTCTTCCTGAGGGTCCGGCCCACCGGCGGCGAGGCCCGGGACCTGCGCATCGAGGTCGATCCGCAGGCGACGGTCGCCGCCCTGGCCTCCGAGCTTGCCCGGGCCCTCGGCGACCCCTCGGCCGTGCTGGGCCCGCCCGGCCGCGCCCCAGGCCTGTTCCGGGAGGTGGGCGGCGTGCGGATCGACCCGTACGCCACGGTGGCGGCCAGCGGGCTGGTCTCCGGGGCGCTGGTGGTGGTCGGGCCGCCCCCGCCCCGGGAGGCCGGGCGGCATCCGGAAGCCGGCGGCGAGGCCGCTGCGGCGGTGCTCGAGGTCCTCGGCGGGCCCGACGCCGGCAGGCGGGTTGACCTGACGCCCGGCCACCACCCGGTCGGGGCCGATCCCGGCCCGGGCCTCGCACTGCGCGACCCCTCCCTCGCCCCTCGCCAGTTCCTCCTCGACGTGCACCCCGACGGGCACTGCTTCGTGCGGCCCGATGTCGCGGCGCCCGGATCGGTGACCCTCGATGGCCAGCCGCTGCGGGCGGTGGCCGAGGTGCCCCCGGGCACGGTGCTGCGGGCCGGGGCTACGTCACTGGCAATCCGGCGCGGCGGAGGGCCTGGGCCACTGCCGGGTCCGGAGGCGGGTTGGGGCGCAGGGTCAGCGGTCGGCTCAGTGGCGGGCACCGTCGCCTTCCACCGCACCCCCTACCGGCCGGCCGCGGCCACCGATCGGGCGTTGCCGGCCCTCGACGACATCCCCACCCGGCCCGATCCCCGCCGGTTCTCGCTGCTGGCCGGGCTGGCCCCGCTGGCGGGCGGCCTGATCCTGTACGCCTTCGTGCGCGAGCCCCAGTTCCTGGCGCTCACCGCCCTGACGCCGATCACCATGGGCGCCACCTGGTGGGACGAGCGCCGGTCCGGCGGCCGGCGGTTCGACCGGGAAGCCGCCCGCTTCCGGAACGAGGTGACCGCGCGCCGCCGGGAGGTGGCCGCCGCCCTGGACGCCGAGCGGGCGGAGCGCCTGCAGGCCGCACCCGACCTCGCCGAGCTGGCGGGCCGGGCCGAGCGCAGATCCGTGGACCTGTGGGCACGGGGCCGGGGCAGCGCCGACTTCCTCGCCCTGCGCCTGGGGCTGGGCGAGGTGGCCTCCCGGGTCCGGGCACCGGTGGGCACCCAGGGCGACGGCGACCTCCGCCGGGAGGCCGCCGGGATCCTCGACGGCCACGGGTCGCTGCAGGGCGTCCCCATCGTCCTCGCCCTCCGGGAGCTGGGGGCAGTGGCCCTGCTCGGCCCGCCGCCGCTGGTACACGGGCTGGCCGCCTCCCTGGTCCTCCAGGCCGCCGTCCTGCACAGCCCCGAGGACCTC
Source organism: Actinomycetota bacterium (assembly GCA_035765775.1). Classification (NCBI taxonomy): domain Bacteria; kingdom Bacillati; phylum Actinomycetota; species Actinomycetota bacterium. The sequence goes on from DASTWV010000003.1 coordinate 35,438, forward strand.
ATCGTCTTCGCCGCCCTGGCGCCCGGCAACCCGCTCGCCGATCAGGTGAAGTGGCTGCCGCACACCCGGTCGCTCAGCTCGCCGCTGGCCACCGAGCACGTCGTCGCCTCCGCCCGGGCGGGCCAGGAGCTGTGCTCCCGGCTGGTGGCCATCGCCCAGCAGCGGGCCGCCGGGCGCGACCGGGACACCGACCGGAGGTGGCCATGGCTCACCGTGCTGCTGGACGAGGCCCTGGGGCTCAATCCGTCGGTGGTGGCCCAGCTCCTGGAGTGGGCACCGGCCGCCGGGATGTCCGTGCTCTGGCTGACCGCCGACCCGGGCCGCGTGCCCCAGCGGTGCGAGGCGGTCGCCCGGTGCGTGCCATCGGCCGAAGGGCACTCAGAGCTGTGGTTCCGGGACTCGGGCCGGGCAGTGGTGGCATTCGCCATCGAGACGCTGGACCGGGAGCCGGCCGACCGCGCGATGCGGGCGCTCGCCCCGGTGCGGGACGCCAGCTCGGCGACGGTTACCAGCGCCATCCCCCGGGTGGTGCCGCTGTTCGACGCCCTCGGGTTCGACGAGACGCTGCTGGAGCCCGAGCGCCTGGGCCGGGCGGTGGTCGAGCGCTGGGTGGCCGAGCGGGGCTACGCCCTGGAGGCCCCGGTCGGCATGGCCGCCGATGGGCCGCTCACCATCGACCTGGTGGCCGATGGGCCACACGCCCTCATCGGCGGCACCAGCGGGTCAGGCAAGAGCGAGCTGCTGGTGGCGCTGGTCAGCGGGCTGGTCTCCCGGCATTCCCCGGACCGGCTCAACCTGCTGTTCGTCGACTACAAGGGAGGCGCCGCCAGCTCGGTGTTCCGCGACGCCCCCCACACGGTGGGCTACGTCACCAATCTGAACGGCGACCTGGCCAACCGGGCGCTGGTCTCGCTGCGGGCCGAGCTCAACCGGCGGATGCACCTCATGGCGGGCCGGGCCAAGGACCTCGGCGAGATGCTGGCGACCGACCCGGACACCGCCCCGCCCAGCCTGGTGATCGTCGTGGACGAGTTCGCCACGCTGGTCAAGGAGGTCCCCGAGTTCGTCCCGGGCATCGTCGACATCGCCCAGCGGGGGCGGAGCCTGGGCATCCACCTCATCCTGGCCACCCAGCGGCCGTCCGGCGCGGTGAACGAGAACATCCTGGCCAACACCAACGCCCGGATCAGCCTGCGGATGATCGACGGCGCCGAGTCCTCGTCGATCATCGGAACCCCCGATGCCGCCGCCATCCCCGTCCCCCTGCGGGGCCGGGCCTTCGCCCGGCTCGGTCCCGGCGAGCTGATCGCCTTCCAGTCCGCCTACGGTGGAGCACCCCTCGACCGGGGTGCCAGCCGGATCGAGATCGCCGACTTCTCCGCGGGCGGAGTGCGGGGGCCTGGGCTGGCGCTCGGCTCCCGGGCCGAGGCGCCGCCGGGGAAGACCCAGCTCGAGGCACTCCTCGGTGCCGTCAAGGCGGCGGAGGAGACCCTGCACATCCGCACGCCGCGGGCCCCCTGGCTGGACGAGCTGCCGCCGGTCGTCCCTCTGGAGACGGTGATGCGGGGCTACCGGTCGCGGCCCGGCCGGTGGAGCATACCGGTGGGCGAGTACGACGACCCCCAGTCCCAGCGCCAGGACACCGTGGCCCTCGACCTGGAGGAGAGCGGCGGGCTGGCGATCTACGGCGGCGGCGGGTCGGGGAAGACCACGGCGCTGCGCACGGTGGCAGCCGCCGCGGTGCTCGCCGCACCGCCCGAGGGGGTCGCCCTGCTGGCCATCGACTTCGCCTCACGGGCGCTGCGCGCGCTAGAGGGCCTGGAGGCGTGCGCCGGCGTGGCCACCGCCGACGACCTCGAGGCGGTCACCCGCACCCTGGCGGTGGTCGAGCAGGAGATCGCCCGCCGGCGCGCCCTGCTGGCGGGGGCCGAGACCCTGAGCGCCTACCTGGCTGCCGGGGGTCCGCCCATGCCCCGGGTCCTGCTGCTGATCGACGGCTACCCCACCCTGCGTGACGTCCTGACCGGCGAGGGCGCCAGCGCCGCCATGCACGGCTGGCTGGAGCGGCTGCACCGCCTGGTGGCCGAGGGCCGGCAGGTGGGCGTGCACACCGTCATCACCGCCGACCGCCCCAACGGGGTGGCGCCGGTGCTGGCCTCGGCGATCGGGCGGCGTCTCATCCTGCGCCAGGTGGACGAGCGCAGCCTCATCGAGCTGGGCGTGCCCGCCGCCCGGGCCCGCGGGGTGGAGCTCGGCCCCGGCCGGGGGTTCCTCGACGACCTCACCGTGCAGGTGGCCTGCGTGACCACCGAGGGCGGGCCGACCGACGGGGGGGCGCAGGCCGCCCGGCTGGCCAAGACCTCCGCCCGCGCCCGCCCGGCCAGCGTCCCGCCCTGGCTGCGGAGCAGCCCGCTGCGGGACGTGGAAGCCCTGCCCCCGGTGGCGGCGGGGACCGGTCCTCTGGTGGCAGCGTTGGGGGTCGAGGACGTGAGCCGGGCGCCGGTGCTGGTGGACCTCGCCGAGGGATCGCTGATCATCGCCGGGCCGCCGAAGTCGGGCCGCTCCAGCGCGCTGGCGGCCCTCCTCGCCGGGCTGCGCTCACCGGACGTGCTGGTGGCCGGTCTGGCCTCCTCCCCGCTGGCCCGGCAGGCGGTGCGGTGGCGGGCAGCCTTCGGCGACCCCACGGCATTGGCGGTCGCCGCCGGGGAGTTGGCGCAGTTGGCCACCAGCTACCCGGACATCATCCGGGTGCTGGTGCTGGACGACGCCGACCGCCTCCTCGAGGACCCCGCCGCCTGGGCGGCCCTCGACCCGCTGGCCCGCTGCGACGCCGTGCGGGTGGTGGCCGCTGTGGAGACGGCCAGCCTGCTGTCCGGCTACTTCCAAAGCCTGCTCATGCAGCAGGTGAAGAAGGTCCGGCGGCGGTTCCTGCTGCAGCCGATGGACGCCGGGGAACTGCAGTCGGTGCTGGGCATGCGCATGGCGCTGCGACCGGGGCTGACCATGCCCGCCGGCCGCGGGGTCCTGCTGGCAGGGCGGAGCCCGCTGGTCCTGCAGGTGGGCACCCCGGGAGTGGGCGGGGCGGGGAGCTGAGATGCAGGCCTCCAAGGACATCGTCTTCGACTACCAGGACGCACTGGAGTTGGCCCGCGAGCTCTACGCCGTGGCGGACCAGCTCGAAGGCACCCTCCGCGCCCGGAGCACGCAGGCCGGGGAGGCGCAGGCCGGGTTCTCGGGGCCGCACGCCGACACGTTCGCCGCCTGGGTGGCGCGCGAGGTCGCCGACGGCCACGCGTTGGCGGCCGCCCTGCGCAGCGATGCCGCCCTGTGCGCCCAGGCCTGGAAGAAGGCCATGGACGACGAGAACCGGGTGATCTACGGTCGCCACGTGGACCGCCTGAAGAAGCAGCGGTCGGGCCTCACCACAGTCTGGGAGGACCGGTTCGGGTACCACTACCCGCCGGAGCCCGACCCGGTCCCCATCCCGCAGCCGCCTGTTTTCGCCGAGACCGCCGGCTTCGTGCACTACTCGTAGCGTGACCTCGGGGCGCTTCCGGAGAGCTGAGACACCAGACATGGCCGGACCGACTTGCGCCGCTCCTGCCCGACGGGCAAACTACATCGGTGTAAGCAATGATTCCGGGCACATAGGTGGGTACACAGAGAGGGACAGGGAGGGAGACGCGATGAGTGCGCAGCCTCGCATCCAGCCGGTTCGGCCCTCGGACGGTGCCCGACCGGCTGCCCGCGCCCGCTTCCGGAGCCCGGCCGAGGCCCGGGGCTACGCCCCGCTCGACCCGGTCTTCGAGGACACTGAACTCGACCTCTCGGTGCGCTTCACCTACTTCATCCTCAAGCAGCACGCCTGGTCTGCCCCCGGTACCGACCTGGGCACCGACGAGATCGCCCGGCTCCTCGGCCGCAGCACCGGGCAGGCCTACCGGAACCTGCTGGCCCTGGTGGACGCCGGCCTGCTCTCGATTGATGCCCGCGCCCCGGACGGCCAGCCCGACACCTTCATCCTCGAGCCCCTGGAGGAGCGCTACCGCGAGCGTCCGCCGGGGCCCGAAGCGAAGGGCAACCGCCCGATCCCGTTCCGCCGCCGCCCGGGCACCGACGACAACCGGGGCGCCGTTCTGCCGCTCATGACCCCGGAGCGGAGAGCCTACGAGGAGCGCCTCGCCGCCGGCCTGCCCCCTGGGGTCCCGGCGAAACCGATCGATCCCCACCTGCGGGAACTGGGCCTCGCCCGCTCCCGGGCCTTGCGCCGGCAGCTCCAGCAGCCCAACTCCTAACGCCGACCGGGACTCGTACACAGGCTTGTCCACATGTGTTGACAAGTGCGGCTTCCCTCAGAGGCGATCAGAGTAGGCCAGACGGGTGCTGAGCCCCGTCCCGGTGGGGGAACCAACGCGATGGTGCCCTGAACTTTCCAGGACCTTCTGCCGGCGACGAGGCGTGCGCCGGCCCGGGTCTCTGTGAACCGATATGGTCGGTATAGCAAGATCGCGGGGATTGTAGGGCGGTCGATTCGCCCCCAAACGCGTGCGAAGTGACCTCATAGGCCCCCCTGTCAGATCCCGGGGCCGCCGTGGCGGTCAGGCCGTGAGCCCCACCTCGGCGGCGACCAGCTCCAAGCCCTCGATGCCGAGCTGGAGCAACTCGTCGAGCGGCACCCCGATGCTCTCCTCGCAGCCCCGGATCTCGTCCCGGTTCACCCCCGGGGCGAAGGAGCGCTCCTTCAGCTTCTTCCTGCACGACGAGACCTTCATGCCGGCCACCTTCTCCGGCCGCACCAGGGCGCAGGCCACCAGGAACCCAGTTACCGCGTCGGCGGGCACGATCGCCCTCGAGACCAGGTCGGTGCGGTACTGCTCGTGGGCGTGGGCCAGCACGGCGTTGACGATCTGCTCGTCGATGCCCGCCTCCCGCAGCCAGCCCGCGCCGACGTAGGCGTGGCGCTCGAGGTCGTCGTGGGTCTGGTCCATGTCGATGTCGTGGAAGAGTCCCACCAGGGCCCACCGGTCCTCGTCCTCGCCGAAGTGGCGGGCGAGGCGGCGCATGACACCCCCCACCGTGATGAGGTGGCGGACGGTGATGTCCTTCTCGGCCTTGGACCGGACGAGATCGAGGGCGTCGGCGTAGTCCGTCAGGGCCCCAGTATGGCGGCCCGCCCGCGAGAGAAACTTGCCCCGCACAGCCTGGGCGCAGCCGCCGCCCACATCATCGCGGGGACATTTGAGGATATGAGGGTCGGGCCTCGACCCCCTGCTCAGGGAGCTTCGTAGGCTCCACGGTTGTACGCAGCTCGAGCTCGGGGGAGGAGGCCCAGATGAAGGTTTACACCGGCATCGATGTCCACCGCTACCG